>NZ_JBPPUO010000013.1:0-52620 GCF_053544675.1 Rothia sp. 32237D007AR
GATGCTCTGCTCCTGGTAGCAGACGCAACCACCCTGCGCCGCTCCCTCACCTTCCTCTCCCAGGCCCTAGCCCTGGGAGCGAAGCCATACCAGATGCTCTGCTCCTGGTAGCAGACGCAACCACCCTGCGCCGCTCCCTCACCTTCCTCTCCCAGGCCCTAGCCCTGGGTAAGCCCGCAGCCCTGGTACTCACCATGGTTGATGAGCTTCGAGCCGGTGGCGGTGAACTCGATGTGCAACGCTTCGCCCAAGCCCTGGGAGTGCCGGTCGTTGAGGTCGTTGCCCACCGCGGCCGAGGTGTGCAGGACGTCCGCGCCCTCCTAGCAGACATCCCGGCCTGGCCCACGCTCCTGGTACCCCCGCCCGTTGACGACCCGCAAGAACTCAACATCTGGATTGACTCCGTCCTCTCAGTCTCTGACTACCGCCCACCTGCCCCCAACCGCATCACCCGCGGTATTGACCGTTACCTGCTGCACCCGGTAGGTGGTAGCATCATTTTCTTTGCGGTCATGTTCCTCTTCTTCCAGACCATTTTTGCGGTAGCCGCCCCCGCCCAGGACGCCATCGAGCAGTTCTTTGCTTTTCTGGGTGAGGCCGCCAGCTCCCATATCACTCACCCGGTACTGGCTGATTTTGTGAATACAGCCCTCATTGGGGGTATGGGTGGGGTCTTGGTTTTTATCCCGCAGATCCTCTTGCTCTATCTGCTGATTTCTATTCTGGAATCAGTAGGGTATATGTCGCGTGCGGCATTTTTGATGGACCGGGTCATGGCCTACTCAGGGCTAGACGGCCGCGCCTTTGTGGCGATGCTTTCGTCCATGGCCTGTGCAGTACCTGGCATCATGGCAACCCGCACTATGCCCTCCTCTCGTGACCGGCTGGCTACCATCGTCTCTGCACCTTTGATGACCTGCTCAGCCCGCCTACCCATCTACGTGCTTCTCATTGGGTTACTCATACCAGCTGATTCTCGTGTCGGGCCCTTTAGCACCCAGGGGGTGGCACTCTTTGCCATGTACCTGCTCGGCGGGTTAGCGGCCATGCTGGTAGCAGCTCTTTTTAAATCGACTATTCTGCGCCGCGGCACCCTCCCCTTCTACCTAGAGATGCCACCCTACCGTCTGCCTGCCCCGCGGGCGCTCCTTACCGCAGTGTGGGTGCCAGTATGGATGTTCATCCGCAAGGCCGGCACTATCATTCTCGTTGCCACAACCATACTGTGGGGATTGATGTCCTTCCCTGCCCAGACTGAAGCTACTGAGGGTATGAGCGATGCCGAAGCTGCCGCCTACGTGCTCGATCATTCCTACGCTGCGGCTATCGGCAAGTCCGTGGAACCCATTTTTGAGCCGCTAGGTTTTGAGTGGCGTATCAACGTGGGTCTCATCGGTTCTTTCGCTGCTCGTGAGGTTTTTGTCTCAACCATGGGCCAGGTTGTTGCCGCTGAAGATATTGAGGACCCTAGCGACGCCCTAGCTGCTATGACCTACACCTCTGGCGAACATGCTGGTGAAAAGGTGATGACGGCCCCCACCCTGGTTGCTTTGCTGGTCTTCTATGCCTTTGCCATGCAGTGTGTCTCTACCTTGGTAGTGATGCGCCGTGAAACTAACTCCCTGAGATGGCCGGCATTCACCCTGGTTTATATGTTTGTCTTAGCCTGGGTGGGGGCCTGGCTGGCTCGCACCATCACCGTCTGGTGGCTCGGGTAATCTCATGCGGGTTCTTTTACACCCGGAGGCCACCGATAACCCGGCTGAGGTGCGCTGGGTTTTACCGGATTACCCCGGTGATTTGGCTATGGTGGCCGCCCACCCTGACTCCCCGCTGGCTGAGCTTGTAGCTGGCGGGGTTCTGGTGAGCGCCACCGGGTCTGCCGGTGCGATTTCTACTCTGGCGCATAGCCCTGAGGCTTGGAAAGATATTGCCGGTCAGGTGCGTAGAGCTGTTGAGGATACCGTTGCCCCGGTCATAGAGGCCAGGGCAGGGGCGCAGCAGCAAAGTTCTAACTCGGCGCTCAGTGCCCAGGATTCTGCGCTGCTGGCCGATGTAGCGCCGCAGGTTTTGGAGCGCTACGTGCGCCCCTTAGCTGGCGCCCACGGCGGAACAATTGAAATTACAAGAATTGCTGATGGTGCCGTCTGGGTTTACCTTGACGGCGCCTGCCGGGGCTGCCCGGCGGCGTCCTTTACCCTCCAGCAGCGGTTTGAGCGCGAACTCAACCGAACCCTACCGGGGGTCAAGGTGCGTGAAGAGAGATGCCGTCTTTAGTGGCCTTCGACCTCATCTACTAGGGCGCGCAGGTCATCGTGGCCCAGGTCGTCCTTGCGGAAGTGCTTATTACGGTAGCCTGAGCGGGCCATCATGTGCCCAGAGATAGGGATGGTGAGCATCTGCAAGAGCAGAATCACCAGCAAAACAGGCAGCAGCGCTAGGGAGCGGAAATGAAAAGCCACCGCCAGCAGCATAAGAATCATGCCGAGAACCTGGGGCTTAGTACCTGAGTGTAGGCGGGTGAGCAGGTCAGGGAAACGCATCAGGCCGATAGCGGCCCCCAGAGACAGGGCTGCACCAAAGACCATGCACACCATGGTGAGAACATTAAAAATGGTATCAAGATTCATGGTTTATTCCCCTTGGTCTTTGCTGGCTCGTACCGGATGGGCCTGGTCGTCGCCTCGTTTATCGGTGTCTTCTGCCAAGGTATCTGAGGCGGTATGTTTGCCTTTTTTGCGGGAGCGGCGGGCAGGCCGTTCTGGCAGGCTAGAGACTGGGGCGGCTTCATTGGCCTTGGAGTTATCGGCAAATCGTGCCACCGTTACTGACCCGACGAAACCAATCATGGCAAGAGATACCAGCAGGATCAGGAAGAACTGGCTGTTGGTGTGAATCATCAGAATGCACAGGGCGGCGGTCAGAATTGAGATGAGGACGTCGCTAGCTAGTACCCGGTCTAAGAGGGCAGGGCCCTTCCAGATACGGTAGACCGCGCCCCAGGTTGCTAGGGTCAGGATTAGTCCGCTGGCCCAGATAGCCCAGGTCATGCGTGCTCCTTTCGGCTGGTGGCCCGGTCGGCCTTCTGATCTTCTTTAAGTGCCTCGTATTCTTCACGGCTACCGGCGGCCTTAATAATTAGCTCTTCAAAGTAGGCTACCTGGTCGGTGAAATGCTCAATTTCTTCTGGGGTCGAGGCGTTGAGCACATGGAAGTAGAGCACGGAAAGGGAGCGGTCTACTTCTACCACCACAGACCCAGGGATTAAGGACATGGTGTGGGAAATAGCGGTCAGCAGTAGGTCTGATTGGGTGCGCAACTGCACGGCCACTATAGAGTTACGCAGGGGTGGACGGAAGGTGGCAGCTAGCCACATGACCTCTACGGAGGCTTTGGCGATGTTCCAGAAGAATTCCACGGTGAACCGGGCAGCGTAGAAAATGTTGAACCGGTTTGATAGGTAGAGGGTAGGCAGCCGGAAGACTGACATGGTCAGTGCTGCTAGCACCATACCGAAGGCGATGAAGCGTAGGGAGAAGTCCTGCCAGAGGGCGCACCAGACAAAGACCAGCCAGAGGAAGGGGGGTATGGCGTGAATCAGGCTCTGGGTGGAAAAGGGGGGCTTTTTCACTGGTTCACTTCCTGGGAGCGGTTCTCTACGATTTGCTGTTCAAGGTACTGGGCGCGGGCGGGTGCCTGGTCGCCAAAGACTGAGCTGATGTAGAGGTCGGGGTTGAAGAGATTGGTTGAGGCGTTCTCAGCTAGTTCAAAGAGTGGGCCGGAGAAGACTGTAATCATCACACCCACCAGCACGAGGGAGACGGTAGCAGCCATCATGGAGGCTGGAATCGGCTTAGTCTCATAGCTAGCTGAGTCATCGGAATGTTCTGCCATGACCAAATCAGCGGTAGGTTCTTCGGCTTCCTTAGCTGGGCGCCAGAAGGCTTTGTTCCAGACGCGGGCCAAGGCTAGGAGGGTCAGCAAGGAGACCAACACACCAATAGCTGAGTTCACGTAGGCTAGGGTCCCACCGTTTGCGACGGCTGCTTCAATGAAGCCCACCTTACCGATAAAGCCGGAGAAGGGCGGGATGCCGCCGAGGTTGATGGCAGGGATGAAGTAGAGCAGGGCCAGGATGGGGGCGGTGGTCATCAGACCGCCCAGGCGGCGGACGTTGGTGGAGCCGCCGCGTCGTTCTACCAGGCCAACGACCATGAAGAGGCCGGTCTGAATCACGATGTGGTGGGCGATGTAGAAGACTACGGTGGTCAGGCCCAGCTTATTTCCTAGTGAGATGCCCCAGATCATGTAGCCGATGTGGCTGATGAGGATAAAGGAGAGCAGACGCTTAATATCACCCTGGGCGAGGGCGCCTAGGATACCTACCAGCAGGGTTAAGCCGGCAACAACACCCAGGAGGGTGTCGAGGCCTCCTTCGGGAAAGAGGAGGGTCTCGGTGCGGATAATGGCGTAGACACCCACCTTGGTGAGCAGTCCCGCGAACACAGCGGTCACCGGGGCCGGGGCTGTGGGGTAGGAGTCAGGTAGCCAGAGGGAAAGGGGGAAGACCGCAGCCTTGATACCAAAGGCAATCAGAAGCATCAGGTGCAGCTGCATCTGGGTGCCCTCAGGCAGGGTGCCGAGTTTGAGCGACAGGTCGGCCATGTTGATGGTGCCTACGGAGGCGTAAACGAAACCGATGGCGGTCAAGAAGAGCATGGAAGAGACAACCGAAACAACCACGTAGGTCACGCCAGCGCGAATACGCGGGGTGTTGGCGTTCATGGTAATCAACACGTAGGAGGCCATGAGCAGAATCTCAAAGCCCACGTAAAGGTTGAAGAGGTCCCCTGCCAGGAAGGCGTTTGAGACGCCTGCCAGTAGCAGTAGGTAGGTGGGGTAGAAGACCGAGATGGGTACTTCGTCGTCCTCATCAGAGAGGTTCTGCCCGGTTGCGAAGATGAGAACCGCCAGGGAGATGGTCGATGAGACAACTAGCAGCAGGGCTGAGAGCTGATCGGCCACCATGGTGATACCGAAGGGGGCAGGCCAGCCGGCCAGGTGAACGGTTTGGGGTTCCGCGCCCCAGACGGTAGCGAGGAGTAGCGCCTCAAAGATGAGGGTCAGGGTCACTGCGGCGAAGGCGATGAAACGCTGAACTGAGTCCTTCTTAGAGATGAAGGTGATAGCTGCCGATAGAAAGAGGATGATAATGCACAGCGGCGCCAGTTGGGCGGTAGCGATATCCATGTTCTACTCTCCCTTCTGGTCCACGAGGGGGTGGCTGGTGGTCTGGCTAATTTTCTTTTTCTCTTCCGCTTGAGTGAATTCCTTTTTACGGGTGGCCTCATCGGCGTCGAACTCTGAGGCTTCAACTTCGGCGGCGGCGTCCTCTTCCTTGTCGAAAGAGTCCTGCTCGGCAACGCGAATATCTTCAGCGTCATCCGTAATTTCGTCGGCCTTAGAGAGCAGCCAGGAGCGGTAGATGATACCCAGAATCAGGGCGGTCACGGCACAGGAAATGACGATAGCGGTCAGGATCAGGGCCTGTGGCAGGGGGTCGGAGTAGTCTTCAGCGGCGATGTCCTTGTTGAAGAAGGGGGCTAGGCCCGCTGGGCCGCCAGCGTGCAGAATCAGGATGTTGGTCGCGTTGGTCATGAGCATCAGGCCCAGGAGTACGCGGGTCATGGAGCGGTCAAGGATCAGGTAGACCCCCACGGCGTAGAGCACGCCCATGACCAGAATAAGACTGAGGTCAATAATCATGGTTTATGCCTTTCCTGCCTTGTCGCGGGCCTGCTTATCTCTTTTACGGCGCTCATACACTAGCTTGAGGTCGATACGTTCACCTAGGCTGCGCAGGATATCGAGCACCAGGCCGATAACGAGCAGGTAGACGCCAATATCGAAGATGGTGGCGGTGACGAAGTGGACGTCACCGAAGATGGGCAACCAGAAGTCCAGCACGTAGCTGGAGAAAATGGGGTCACCCCATAGGGCCGGTGCCAGGGCGTAGAGGGCGGCAATACCCAGGCCCATTCCTAGGAAGGTACCGGCTGAGAGGGGGGAGGCAGCCCGCAGTTCTGCACCGCCACCGGCCAGGTAGCGGACAACGAAGGCCAGGCCCACCATCAGACCACCGGCGAAACCACCACCGGGCAGGTTGTGGCCAGCAATCAGCATGTAGAGGGAGACCACAATCAGGGTGTGGAAGAGCAGACGCGTCATCACTTCTAGCAGAATTGAGCGGGATTCTGGCGGCAGGGTACGACCTGCCACGATGAAGGGGTCACGCTCTACCGAGGAGAACTGACCGGCCACCCGCTGGGCTACAGTAATCTGGGTGCGCTGGGCAAAAGAAATCTCAATTTTCTTCATGGCCGTGGTGTCAAGCCTGCGGGCGGAGCCTGAGTCGGCGCGTCCTTCAATAAAGAGTAGGGAGGCAACACCGGTAGCGGCCAGGGCCAGTACCGAGATTTCACCGAAGGTATCCCAGCCACGCATATCAACCAGGGTCACATTGACCACGTTGTAGCCGTGGCCAATCTCGTAAGCCAGCTGGGGGGCATCAAGGGAGATGGGCAGCAGGGAACGAGAGGAGAAGGTGAACATGGCCAGGGCCATCATGAGAGTGGCGAACCCCAGGCCGATAATGACGCGCAGGGTTCGGCGGGCACCGTCCTTACCGTCCTTGGAGCGGATGTGGGGGATGCGGCGCGGTAGCACTCGCATCGCCAGCACGAAGGCCACCAGCACAATGGTTTCAACCAGTAGCTGGGTGGCTGCCAGGTCGGGGGCAGAGCGGAGGGCAAAGAGGATAGCCATACCATAACCGGTGACAGAGACCATCATGATCGCCAAGAAGCGCTTACGGACGAAGACCACCACGAGGGCTGCCACAATCATGACAATCACGATGGACCACTGGGCCGGGGACTCCGAGACACGCAGGTTAGCCAGCGGCGGGGTTTCGTTGATAAAGAGGGCGGCGAAGGGCACCACAACGGCGGTGACCAGAATGACGCTCAGATAGAAGCCCAGGGAGCCTCGCTGGGTCATACCGGTGACCCATACCGCTAGGCGGTCAAGTCCATCGAGGGTGTCACGGTAGACCACTGAGGCCGCCGGGGTGCTGGGCAGGGTGTTCTGCAGCTCTTCAATCTGCCGGCGGAAGATAAAGAGCAGGGCACCGACCAGCATAATAACTAGGGAGGTCAGCAGGGCCGGGGTGATGCCATGCCAGAGAGCCAGGTGCAGCTCAAGGTCAGGGGCGCTTGCGGGGAAGGCCGCAAGGAAGGGCTTGACGAAGAGGTGGACCGGTTCGGGGTAGAGGCCATAGACGATGGTGAGGAGAGTCAGCACCACCGGGGCGAAGATGAAAGTGTAGGAGATGGGGTGGAAGGCTGTATCGGGGCTGAGCTTCTGGCCGCGGCGGTTGCGGTCAAAGTTGCGGGTGTTGATATCGACCTCACCGTTATCCACGGTTTCACATTCATCGCTTTCACATTCGCCAGAGCCAGTTTCTACACGGCAGTACTTCACGCCTTCCTTGTGCATGTAGGCGTAGGGTTTGACGGCGAAGGCCCCCCAGACGAAGCGAGCTGAATATGCGAACGTAAGAATAGAGCCCAGAACGATAGCAATGAGGGTGGTTGCCCCTTGCCAGCCGGTGGTGTGGGAGAGGTAGGTTTCGAGCACCGTTTCCTTGGCTACGAAACCGGCCAGGGGTGGGATGCCGGCCATGGAGGCCGCTGAGATAGTAGCGACAATAGCCAGTTTAGGCGCCCTGCGGTATATACCTGAAAGCTTATGAATATCGCGGGTGCCGGATTGGTGGTCGATGATACCGACCGAGAGGAAGAGGGTGGCCTTGAAGAGGGAGTGAGCCACCATGAGCCCCATAGCCGCGTAGATGGCGTCCGGGGTGCCACCGGAGATGACCAGGGCCAAGAAACCTAGCTGAGAGACAGTACCGTAAGCCAGAATGAGCTTCAGGTCGGTCTGTTTGAGGGCGGCCCAGCCGCCGAAAACCATGGTGAAGGCACCGAAGATGACGAGGACGTCCTGCCAGATCTGCACCTGGCCGTAGCCGGGGGCCAGGCGCAGCAGAAGGTAAATACCGGCCTTAACCATGGCCGCTGCGTGCAGGTAGGCCGAGACGGGGGTTGGTGCGGCCATGGCCCCAGGGAGCCAGAAGTGCGCGGGGAAGAGTGCTGATTTAGAGAGAGCACCGCAGAGAATGAGTACCAGCGCGGCTGAGAGCATGCCCATGCTCAACGATCCGCTTCCCTGCTGGGCAGAGGTGAGGACGCCTGGCCCTAGTTGCACCAGCTCAGCCAGTGAGTAGGTGCCGAGGCTGTAGCCCAGCATGACGATACCGACCAGCATGGCCAGACCGCCGGCTGTGGTGACCGTTAGGGCCTGCAGGGCAGAGCGGCGGGCTGAGAGGCGGTGGCGGGAGTAGCCAATCAGCAGGTAGGAGAGGATGGTGGTGATTTCCCAGAAGATGAACATGAGAATCAGGTCATCAGCGGTAATCAGGCCGAACATGGCACCGGCAAACCCGAAAAGATAGGCGGCGAATTGGCCGTCGTCACCGGTGGAGTGTTTGAAGTAGCTTGCGCAGTAGAAGAGCACCAGGGAGCCGACGCCCAGCACTAGCAGGCTCATGACCCAAGAGAGGGTGTCCATGCGGAAGGTGATGTCTAGGTCTAGCTGAGGGATCCAGCGGTAGCCTTCTTCCCAGGGCGTGCCGCTAAGTATGTGACCGGTTTTGGTCAGCACCAGGGCCAGGACGGCGGCGGGGATAGCTGCCAGCAGGTAGAAGGTTGAGGTGCCCATTCGGCGGTAAAGCCAGGGGGTCACTATGGATACAAGTAGGAAAAGCGCAAGAACTATGGTCACGTATCGGCCCTTAGGGTCGGCGGCGGTAAAAGCCGTCACACGCTAGGGCTAGGACGGCAGGACTCTCTCCTTTTAAAAAGAGCAGGCCTACTCAGTTTACCTGTCCATGCTCCCATCTCATAGGATCTGTGATATTTCATGTATTTTTATACAGTTCGCCTGGTGCAAACCCTGATACATATTTTTTCCCTGTCAGCTACCACACCAGCTAATCCCCACTAGCCCTCGCCTTTAGCCAAGATACGCTCGATCATTTGAGCGACGCCGTCCTCTTCAAATCCGGGGCAGATACGCCCTACCCGGTTTTTAAGCTCTGGTAGGCCCGATGCCATCACATAGCCCTGGCCTGCCCAGTCCAGCATCTCAAAATCATTGGGCATATCACCAAAAGCAGCTACCTCACCCGCTTTGACCCCTAGCGATGTGGCAAAGTCAGCTAGCACCCGGCCCTTGTTTAAGCCCCGTTGAGCAATTTCGACCAGGGGCTGGTAGGGGGCGGAGCGGGTGACAGAGGCCCGCTCCCCCACCAGCTCTTGCACCTGAGCCAGAAGGTCTGCTGGCACAGCGCCGTCCTGAAACAGCAGGTACTTCACGACCTCTATCTCAGGAGTTAAAACCTGCCCCAGATGGCCTTGGAAGACCTTACTCATATCTTCTGGAACGTGTGGCTCGTAGGTGCCTTGAACATAGACATGCTCTAGGGTTTCAGCAATATAGAGGGCCTGGGGGAAGGCCTGCTCTAGCTCCGTGTGCAGGGTATGGGTGGTGGCTCCACTGATGGGGCGGGTGGCAACGACCTGTGAGCGGGCTATATCGAAAGTTACTGCACCGTTAGAACAGAAAACAAAGGAGTTCTCGCCGTTCCATTCTTCCCCGAGTTGTTCGAGGACCGGACCCATCCAGCGCAGGGGGCGGCCGGTGACAAAGACGATGCGGACGCCAGCCTCCGCCGCCGCGTGCAGGGCCTGCAGGGTGCGGGGGCGGAACCTGAAGTCGCTCCCAATGAGGGTGCCATCCAGGTCGCTGGCAATCAGTTTAATCATGCTCTACATTCTAGTTCTCTTCTTCATAGGTGGCAGTCAGGAAGGCCCGGGCGATGCCGTGGGAGAAGAGATTGAAGTTGACTACGGCGCAGCTAGCGTCTTCATCGAGGTCGAGTTTTTCAACGTCTACGGCGGTCACGCAGAAGATGTAGCGGTGGGGCCCGTGGCCTGCGGGCGGGGCGGCACCGAGGAATTCGCGGGTGCCACCGTCATTCAGGTGGGCCAGGGCGCCAGAGGGCAGGTTTGATGCTGCCCCTGTAGGTAGCTCGGTGACTGTTGCGGGGATGTTTGAGACGGTCCAGTGCCAGAAGCCTGAGGGGGTGGGGGCGTCCGGGTCAAAGCAGGTGACTACGAAGGACTTGGTTTCTGCCGGGAAGCCCTCCCAGGAGAGCTGGGGTGAGAGGTCTTGCCCGCCTGCGCCCATGGTTCCAGAGACCTGGGCGCGGGGCAGGGTCTGGCCTTCGCTGATGTCGGTGGAGGTGAGGGTAAAGGTGGGTAGTTCCGGTAGGTCTGCGTAGGGTTGGCGGTTGAGCACGGGGGCCTCCTTGGGAGGTGAGTGGTTTAAACTAGACAATACCCAGTTTACTGACTATCTTCCCCGGTGAAAAGGAACCTGAAAACCTAGCCCTGAGGGTAGAGCACAGCGTTCAGCTCATCACGGCTCGGCAAATCAGCACCCTCACGAGAAACCGTAATGCCCGCAGCAACCGTAGCAAAAGCCAAGATTTCTTTCAGGTCGTCCTTACTCAGCAACTCAATAGCGGCACGGGCACCCTCACCCTGAATATCGCGATCTAGCAGGGCCGCAATCAGGGCAGCCATCAGAGAGTCACCGGCACCTACAGTATCGGCAACCTCAACCCGATAGGCAGGCAGGGCAACACCATCAGGTGAGGTCTTGTGGGTAATAGCCCAGGGGCCCATCTCACCGCGGGTAACAACCATCAAGGATGCCCCCAAATCCAGCCAGACTTGGGCAGATTCTTCTAAACTACGGTGGGGGTAAAGCCAGAGCAAATCCTCATCAGAAGCCTTCACCACATCTGCATTCCGCACGATGCTCTCAGCCCAGGCGCGAGCGCCAGCAGCATCAGGAACAATGGCAGGGCGGCAGTTCGGGTCATAAGAAATCAGGGCGTGGGCGGCAGCCTGCTTGACCGTCTTGAGCACAGCGGAGGCCCCTGGCTCTAGCATGGCGCCAATAGAACCCACGTGTAGGGCAGTAGAACTCTTGCCCGCTTCTTCTAGGGCCGCCTGGGCGGCATCAAGTGACCAGTCAATGTCGAACTCGTAGTGAGCAGTACCGGCCTGGCCGATAGTGGCCTGGGCGGTTGAGGTTTTCTTGGTATCTGCTTCCACAGGCACAAGGACGCCCGAGTCGCGCAGGTGCGCGTCAATCATCTGGCCGTAGGCGTCCTGGCCGTAGCGGCCAATGAATTGGGCCTGGTGGCCCAGGCGGGAGACACCCACAGCGACGTTCATGGGGGAACCGCCGGGGTGGGCGTAAGATTCTACGCCGGGGCGCTGGACAAGGTCTACGAGGGCTTCGCCAATGACAGTGAGCATAAACTCATTTTACCGGTTGTGGCTCTGACCTTAGCGAGGTTTCGTGTCACAAATTCCACTTGTGAGAGAACAAACTATAAACTTAGGTCTGGAGTGCCCACCAGCCTACCGCCCCAGACGGCGCAGCGTAAGGTGTGGGCCGCCAGTTACTAGCTACCGGCGCATCGTTGCGCTGCCTAACTGATGAGTTCAATGACGCTACTCATCAAGGAAGAGGTCACACTATGACTATTTCTGCCGATAACGCTCACAAGCAATGGCTTGCCTCTGAGGCTGAAGCCGAAGCTATGATTCCCCTGATTGGGCACCTGAATCGAGAGAACAAGGTAGTTATCTCAATTCATGGGCACAGCCTCATTAACAAATCTGTAGTTCAGATTTTGAAGGCTCACCGTTTTGCCCGTCAGATTGATGATATTGAGCTAGACCCGGCTGATTCTCTAAAAATTCTTAAGATTGCCAGCACCCTCGACCTGGGCGCCTGCTCCCTAGATCTAGCTAGCCTGCAACGCAAGTTTGAGGCAGCCGAGGCAAGCGACCTTGAGGCCTGGCTCAAGCAGGAGCTGGCTCCTGTCATCGGTAAGAAGGGTCAGATTGACGCTGACTCTCAGGACGTTGTGCTCTACGGTTTTGGTCGCATCGGCCGCCTGCTGGCCCGCATCCTCTTGGAGCGCTCTACCGGCCCTGGCCCCCAGCTGCGCGCTGTTGTTGTCCGCAAGAACACCGACAATGACCTCTACAAGCGTGCTTCACTGCTGCGCCGCGATTCAGTGCACGGTGCTTTCAAGGGCATTATCCGCGTTGATGAAGAGAACTCCACCATCATTGCCAACGGCACCCCCATCAAGTTCATTTACGCCTCTGACCCCTCTGAGATTGACTACACTGCCTACGGCATTGATAACGCTATCGTGGTGGATAACACCGGTCGCTGGCGCGACAAGGACAGCCTCTCCCGCCACTTGCAGGCCAAGGGCGCTGCCCGCGTCCTGCTCACTGCCCCCGGTAAGGGCGTGAAGAACATCGTCTGCGGTGTCAATGATGACATCATCGACGATAACGACACCGTGCTCTCAGCAGCTTCTTGCACCACCAACGCTATTACCCCCGTGCTTGCTGTCATGGACGAGGTGTTCGGTGTTAAGCGCGGTCACGTTGAGACCGTCCACTCCTTCACTAACGACCAGAACCTGATTGATAACTTCCACAAGGGTGACCGCCGCGGGCGCTCTGCTGCCCTGAACATGGTTCTTACCGAGACCGGGGCAGCGAAGGCTGTTTCTAAGGCCCTGCCCCAGCTTGAAGGCCGGCTGACTGGTAACGCTATCCGCGTCCCCACCCCTGATGTATCCATGGCTATTTTGAGCCTGCAGCTTGATAAGCCCGTAGGTTCCAAGGAAGAACTCAACAACCTGCTGCGTGAGCGCTCACTGCGTTCACACCTGCGCCGTCAGATTGATTTCACTGACTCTCACGAGGTTGTTTCAACCGATTTCGTTGGTTCCCGTGCTGCTGGCGTGGTAGATGGTCTGGCAACTATCACTTCTGGCGACAATAACGCCATTCTCTACGTCTGGTACGATAACGAGTTCGGTTACTCCTGCCAGGTAATTCGCGTGCTAGAAACCATGGTGGGCGACCAGCTGCAGAGCTTCCCCGCAGAGGCCTAAGAACTCTGAGGGTGCGGACGCCCCGCCCCACGATTAGGTGCCCCCGGCTGAATGAGCCGGGGGCACTTTGTGGTGGGGGTCAGGCAGGGCGGTTGTTAGGCTAGGAACATGAAAATTGCTACCTGGAATGTGAACTCTATTCGTGCCCGCGCTGACCGCGTGGAAGATTGGCTAGAGCGCAACGATGTGGATGTGCTGGCCCTTCAAGAAACTAAGGCCACCGATGAGACTTTCCCTTACGAAATCTTTGAGTATTTGGGGTATGAGGTGGCCCATTTTGGGCTGTCGCAGTGGAACGGGGTGGCTCTCGCTTCTCGTGTGGGGTTAGAGGATATTCAGCGCACTTTCACCAACCAGCCGGCCTTCGGTAAACCCGGCGAGGAGGCTACCGTTGAGGCTCGCGCTATTGGGGCTACCTGTGGTGGGGTGCGGGTGTGGAGTCTTTATGTGCCCAATGGTCGTGCTATCGATGACCCCCACATGCCCTACAAGCTGGCCTGGCTTAAGGAGCTACGCAAGGAGGCTGCGACCTGGCTAGAGCAGGACCCTGACGCCCAATTTTCCCTCGTGGGGGACTTCAACATTGCCCCACGGGACGAAGATGTGTGGGATATCGACTTTTTTAGAGAGAACCAGATGACCCATGTGACGGAGCCTGAGCGGGCGGCCTTTAAGGCTTTTCTCGATGAGCCCTTGGGGTTAGTTGATGTGGCTCGTAAGCACACTACTGTGCCCTATACCTACTGGGACTACACTAAACTGCGTTTCCCCAAGAATGAGGGTATGCGCATTGATTTTCAGCTTTACTCCCCTGCCCTGGCCCAGCGGGTTGTGGGCGCTGAGATTGACCGTGAGGAACGCAAGGGCAAGGGCGCCTCAGATCATGCCCCGGTGATTGTTGATATCAGCTAGCCCAGCGGACGCCCGCCCCTACCCCCTAGAGTTGGGGCGGGCTTGTGAAGAGGTTGAGATAGAGAAAGAGCCCCAGCCAGGTAAAACCTAGAGGCTGGGGCTCTTATTCTTTAAAGTAAAAAACCCACTCTCATGTAGAAGCCTAGAGAGTGGATTTCGTGGCTCCGACCGGCGTCGATCCGGTGACCTTACGATTTTCAGTCGCACGCTCTACCAACTGAGCTACAGAGCCAGGCATACCCTTAGATATGCCACAACCGCGCCTTCCCACAAGTGAGAACTTACGCGGTCGGAGCGACCCCGACGGGACTTGAACCCGCGACCTCCGCCGTGACAGGGCGGCGCGCTAACCAACTGCGCTACGGGGCCAAAGCAAGAATAAAAAATTCTCACATGGCCGTGAAACTAAAAGTTTCACAGTACCCCCAACGGGATTTGAACCCGTGTTACCGCCGTGAAAGGGCGGCGTCCTAGGCCGCTAGACGATAGGGGCTAGTTCGCTATTTCGTGACCGGCTTTGTTTCCTCAGCCCGTCGCTCGAACAAGTAATACATTACGCGACTTCAAACAGGGGCGCAAACCGAAAAGCACCAACAGGAGCCCTTTAAGGGCAAAAATTGGGTGCCTTGTGCCACAAAATTCACCGCATGGTAACCATGGCTACACACAGATTGCCTAGTCAAAGCCAAGAGAGCCGCTACAGGCGTCCGCCCAAAAAATTTTTCAACTTTTTTAAAAAAGACGGCAGGATAGCGCCGTCGGAGCCCCTTTTAGCCTCAAAAGGAGCTTCGGCGGGAGCTATCCTGCCTTTCTCTTACACCCAGCCTACTCCCCTACCAGGGAGCTGGCTAGCACAAGTCTTAGCCCCAGGTGAAGCCGGCCTCAGGAGCCTGCTCAACACGGGGGTCTTCAATCTCAGGAACAATCATGACCGGCACCTGAGTATTGTGCAAAATACCCTGAGAAGTAGAACCCAACAACATGCCCGCAAGACCACCGCGGCCACGAGTACCGACCACAATCAGATCGGCAGCCTTACCAGCTTCAAGCAGCACCTGCACCGGGGATCCATCAATGAGCTTGAACTCGATTTCCAGCTGAGGGAAGTAACCACGAATCCACTCAGCAGCCTTACGCTGCAAATCAGCAATCTCACGGTACAAGGCCTCAAAATCAACAGCCGCAGGAACCCAGTTCAGGGCACCAGTGTAAGGGGCAAGAGCATTGACCAAGGTGAGCTTAACACCGCGGCGGCTGGCCTCATCCGCTGCCTGCATCATAGCCAAACGAGCCTCAACAGAGCCGTCCGAACCAACCACCACAGACTGGCCCCCACCCAAAATCTCAGGATTAGCCTCAATCTTCTCAGCATAAGAATGAGGCACAGCCACCGTGGGGCAGTGAGAATGGGCAGGCAAAGAAGTAGATACCGTACCCAACAGACGGCCCAAGAAGCCCCCGTGAGAACGCGAACCCACAACCATTAGCTCAGCGCGCTTAGACAGTTCCAGAAGCACGGCGGTCGCATCACCAGTCTCTACCGTTGCCCGAAGCTCCACACTGGTTTCACCAACGCGAGAATGGGCCTCATCAAGAATCTGGGCGACACCATCTGTCAGAGCCTGCTCATCGACCATAGAGTAACCAGCATCAAAACCGGTACCAGTAAAAACAGGCAGAGAGTAGGCGGTGACCATACGAACAGGCACCTTGCGGATTTCAGCCTCGTGCACAGCCCAGCGCAGGGCACCATAGCTCTGATCTGAGCCGTCAAGGCCAACGATGATTTCGCCAGAGGCCTGGGCCACTTCTGCAATGTCGTTGCGGGCAGCTACTGCTTTTTCCCCGAAGGTGAGGGCGCGTTCGGTCATGGTCATCTCCTTAAGATTCATGATGACCCCGCTTCTGCCAGCCGAATTGTCGGCGTTACTGCCGGGGCCTACCCCTAGCTTAGTCCGGGCCGAGTGAGCCACATGACTTATTTCGCTTCATTACCAAATTTATTCATTTTTGAACTACACAGTTCGAAAGGAAACCCAACTCCCAGCCAGCACCCACCTCTCCATGCGAAAATAAGCATGAAAGAGCAAGAATCGAGGAAGATCATGGCCACCACCCCGCAGACAAACCCCTCGTGGAGCACCTGGGCACACCAACACAACACACAGCCCACCGGCGTCCTCGCGCCCCGCTCAACGCCCGAACTACAAGGACAGATTCAGGACGCCGCCACACAGGGCACCAGAGTCAAAGTCATGGGACGAGGACGCAGCGCCTCCGCCATCGGGCAACCCGCAGGCGCCCTACTCACACTCGAACACCTCACCGGCCTAATACGAGTAGAGCCCCACAACCTCACCGCCACCTTCCTAGCAGGCACCACCGTGCGCGAAGCCAACCGCCTACTAGGCCACTACAAACTAGCCTTCACCAACCTAGGGCACCTAGACGACCAAACCCTCGCCGGGGCTATCTCCACCGGCTTTCACGGCACCGGCCTCACCTACGGCACCTTCGCCACCCAAGTAGCCGAACTCAAACTCGTAGACGCCACCGGCACCCTACTCACCTGCTCACCCCAGCAAAACCCAGAAATCTTCTCAGCAGCCCTCTGCGGGCTAGGAGCCCTCGGCATCATCGTAGAAATCACCTTCAACCTCGTGCCACAATTCCGCCTGCACGCAGCCGAACGCGGGCACTCCTACCAAGACATCATCCACTCCTTCGAAGAACGGGCACGCGGGGCCGACCACTACGAATTCAGCTGGTTCCCCGGCTCCAACGAAGTACGCACCCGCAGACTCACCCGCCTAGCCCTCCTGACCGACGGCTACATGCCCGCCAGCGCCGCCCTCAGCCAGGCCCGCCGCTACGGCGGTGACTACCTACTCAACAACGGAATCTTCTCAGCCCTCAGCTACACCGGCGCCAAAATACCGGCCATGCAACCAGTGCTCAACAAGGTATCAAACTGGGGCAAAGGCAACCGCCGCTACGCCGACTACTCAGCCCGCGTCTTCACCATTAACCGCACCGTGCGACAAAACAACATGGAATACGCCTTCAGCATGCCCCAGTTCGCTGACCTCATGCGCGATCTACGCACCCACCTAGCCTCACACCCCGGCCAGAGCGCCTACCCCCTGGTCATACGCACCGCAGCAGCCGATAACATCTGGCTCTCCCAGGCCTACGGCCGGGAAACCTTCTATATCTCAGCCCGCGCCTACTGGCGTCAGCCCCACACAGAACTCTTCGGCACCCTCGAAGAAATCTTCAAAACACACGGCGGCCGCCCCCACTGGGGCCAGCACCACACCCAGGACGCAGAGGCCCTCTCCCAGCTCTACCCCCGCTTCGAGAACTTCGTAGAACTCCGTGAAGAACTAGACCCCTCAGGTCTCTTCCTCAACCCCTACCTAGACTGGGTGCTCATGCGGTGACGCCCCGCAGGTAGGTACCACCTACATCAGAAAAACCCACCAACTAGGTGGATTTTTCTGATGTAGATGGTCTTTTCTGAAAGAACCTGACGCTACTCGCCGCGTGAAATAGCGGTCATCTCATCACGGTCAACCACCTTAACGCGGGCACGCGGCTCACCAGCGGCGTCCTTGGCTTCAGCGCCCAGAGCCTTCTCATGCTCATCCAGGCGGTGCCAGCCTTCCCAGGTGGTGTAACGGACGCCAGCCTCATCAAGGAAGGCCTCAATCGCAGCCGGGTCAGCAGCCTCAGCAGTGTAAAGGTTCTCACGGTCTTCGAGCAGGTGAGTGACGGTCTCAAGGGCATCTGACTTAGTAGAACCAATCAGACCAACAGGGCCACGCTTAATCCAGCCAGTGGCATAAAGACCAGGAACAGGAACCTCACTATCATCAATGACCCGACCCTCAACATTGGTAATCACACCGCGGGCAGTGTCATAGCCAACCTCAGGTAGCTCAGAACCAAAATAGCCAATAGCACGGTAAACAGCCTGCACCGGGTAATCAATAAACTCACCCGTACCACTCACACCACCATTACCGTTAAGCTCAGTGCGTTCCATCTTGATGCCAGTGACCTTACCGTGCTCACCCAGAATCTCAGCCGGTGACTGCAAGAAATGCAGGTGCAGGCGGCGGGAGGCAGTACCAGGGTTCTCCTTCTGAGCCTCAAGCCAGCCATTGAGGGTCTTCATCATGACCTTGGTCTGGGCGTTAGTTTCCATAGCCTCACGAGAAGCATCATCAAACTGGAAATCTTCCTCATACAGCACGATGTCAACATCACGAGAATGAGCCAACTCGCGCAGCTCAAGGGGAGTGAACTTAATCTGCGCCGGGCCACGGCGACCAAAAACGTGCACATCAGTGACGGGGGAAGACTTAAGACCCTCGTAGACGTTATCGGGAATTTCAGTGACCAGCAGGTCATCAGCGTGCTTGGAGAGCACACGGGCGATGTCCAAAGCCACGTTACCGTTACCCAGCACAGCAATTTCCTTAGCCTCCAGGGGCCAGGTGCGAGGAACGTCAGGGTGACCGTCATACCAGGAGACAAAATCAGAAGCACCGTAAGACCCAATCAGGTCAACACCGGGGATATCCAGGCTGGCGTCCTTAATAGCACCGGTGGCGAAGATGATGGCATCGTAGTGCTTACGCAAATCAGCCAAGGTAACGTCAGTACCGTAGTTAACATTGCCGAAGAAGCGGATATCGCCGCGGTCAAGCACCTTGTGCAAGGCGTTAATAATGCCCTTAATGCGGGGGTGGTCGGGGGCTACACCGTAGCGGATCAGGCCGAAGGGGGCAGGGTAGCGGTCGAAAATGTCGATAGCTACAGGCACAGCTCCGGTGCGGACTTCTTCGCTTTTGGTGAGGATATCTGCGGCGTAGATACCTGCGGGACCTGCACCGATCACGGCAACGCGCAGGGCGCGGGGGGCTTCGGTTGACACGGGTTTTCCTTTCGGCGCCGGGCATAGGTAGGCACGGCGGGTTGGGACTTTAGTTCTGCTCTAGTCTACCGAGTTTGGAGCGGACGTCGCCGCCCCGATGACAGAGTAAGTCCTGGGAATACCGTGAGCAGGGGCGTTAGATAGCTCCAGCCTGGGACCAACCAGCATCCAAACATTCTTGAGGAGCAGTGAAAATACTGGTCTTGATTTCCTCACTCTGGGCAAGAGCCTCTGCACCAATTCACTATGATCTTCAGTAAATTGGGAAAATTCATACCGCAGCACCCAGCCCCACAGGCAGAAACCACCACACCAGAGCAGCACCAGCCCGTTGAACCAGATCAAGGCCCCATCTACCTCATCTCAATGCTCATAACGCTCCAACGGTGCAGCGGGAAAAAATTCAGTTTCAAACATGCACCCGCACACCCCAGGACCCTAGAGGGCTACGAAAGTGACGGTGAGGCCGTCCTTCTCACCAAAGCGTTCCAGGTGGCGGCCCAGCACGCCTTCAAGGCGCTCACGACCCTCAGCGGTTGCGGCGTAGGCCAGCAGGACAAGACGCTCGACGCCGTCCACCTCCTGCACCAGCACATCGCCGTAGCCCCCGAAGTTACCGTCGCGGTTAAAGGTCAGGCGGTGGCCGCCCTCAATCTCTTCAACCGTAATCTTGTGCCCGAAGTGGCTGGCCAGCTGCTTGGCATAGCGGGCAGGGCGGTCGGTTTCTACCACTGCACGAGAGCGGACGGTCAGTGTTTCAATAGCGGGGTATTGAGAAGTAGTCACGGATAGCCTTTCTTGAAAGTTAGGTTCACCTAAATACTACCGCAGGGTGCAGGTAAATCCCTCAAACAACCTTTGCATAGCGTCACACCCGCTCCCCTCGCCAGATACCAGCACAGGCGCGTACACTAGGGAGGTACATCAGCGCCGTCCGCACTCCAAAGGACGGCGCGCCTTCGTTCCTGGGCCACACAACCCACCCGAGTATCGACGGATTTCACGAATGTCTTCTGAGAACACCGCGGCTCACAAAACCGCACCACAGGCGCCCACCAGCGCCCTCGACCGCTACTTCAAAATCACCGAACGCGGCTCCACCCTCTCCACCGAAGTTCGCGGTGGCCTAGCAACCTTCTTCGCCATGGCCTACATCGTAGTGCTCAACCCCCTCATCCTGGGCCTCGGCCCAGACGGGGCAGGCAACACCCTCGGTGTAGAACGCGTCGCAGCCGCAACCGCCCTAGTAGCAGGCGTCCTGACCATCATCATGGGCCTGTGGGCCAAGCAGCCCTTCGCCATGGCAGCGGGTCTGGGCGTCAACGCCCTGCTGGCCTCCACCATCGCCACCACCCCCAACCTCACCTGGCCCCAAATCATGGGCCTCGTCATCTGGGCCGGTATCGTCATGGCCATCCTGGTACTCACCGGCTTCCGCCGCGCCGTCTTCGAAGCCGTCCCCGAATCACTCAAAACCGCTATCGTCGTAGGCATCGGCCTCTTCATCTCCCTCATCGGCCTGGTCAACGCCGGAATCGTCCGCCGCATGCCCGACGCAGCAGGCACCACCGTACCCGTCTCCTTCGGCGCAGGCGGCCACCTCCAAGGCTGGCCCATCTTCGTCTTCCTCTTCGGCCTCTTCCTCACCATCGCCCTCTTCATCCGCAACGTGCGCGGGGCGATTCTGATTGGTGTAGTCGCCTCAACCATCCTGGCAATCGTCCTAGAAACCCTCTGGCCCTCAGGTTCCTCCCTAGACTCAGCCACCGGCTGGTCACTCATGATCCCCGGCATCCCCTCCCAATGGATCGGCCACCCCGACCTCTCCCTCATCGGCTCAGTCGACATGATCGGGGCGTTCTCCGCCTCATCCATCGGCACCCTAGGGGCCACCATGCTCATGTTCGCCATCCTGCTAGCAGTCTTCTTCGACGTCATGGGCACCTCCGTAGGCCTAGCCACCGAAGCAGGAACTATCGACAAAAACGGCAAAATTGAGAACATCGACCGGGTACTCCTCATCGACGCCGCAGGCTCCGTCATCGGCGGTGGCTCATCAAGCTCCGCCCACCAAATCTTCGTAGAATCAGCCACCGGCATCGGTGAAGGCGCCCGCACCGGCTTCGCCAACATCGTCACCGGTGCCCTCTTCCTGCTGGCCGTCTTCATCTCCCCGCTCGTTTCCATCGTGCCCTTCGAAGCTGTCGCCCCCGCACTGGTTGTCGTCGGCTTCCTCATGGTCCGTCAGGCCGTTCACATCGGCTGGACCGACTGGGGCCTAGGCATCCCCGCCTTCCTGACCATCATCATGATGCCCTTCACCTACTCCATCGCTGACGGTATCGGTGCCGGCTTCATCGCCTTCACCTTCATCCGCCTGGTACAGGGCCGCGGCAAAGAAGTACACCCCATCATGTACATCGTCTCCGCTGCCTTCCTTATCTTCTTCGGCATGGGCGTCATCGAAGGCTGGATGCACCCCTAACCCACACCCCTTCCAACTACCCCAGTTGTAGTGCGCCCCTTAGACGGGGCACCACCACAACTGGGGTATTTGCCTTTAACACGCACCACCAGAGCAGACACCAGCAGGCAGACACCAGCCCCCTCCCCCACCGGCAAGCTGCCCTCCCACCTGTTTTAATAGAAACATGCTTGAACCCGACACCCGTTGCCCCTGCGGCACCGGCGAAACCTACAGCGCCTGCTGCGGACGCTACCACTGCCAGTTTGCCCAGACCGGCAGCCTCATTGCGCCCACCCCCGAGGCGCTCATGCGCTCACGCTTCACAGCCTTTGCAATCGGCCTACCCGACTACCTACTAGCCACCTGGCACCCCAGCACCCGGCCAGCGTCCTTAGACCTTGACCCCATCCTGCGCTGGTACCGCCTAGATATTCTCAGCGCAGCAGGCGGCCCCTTCGACACCACCGGCGGGGTAGAATTCGCCGCCTACTACCGGTCACAACCTGGCACACCCGACACCGAAAAAGTACGCGGAGTGCAAACCGAAGTCTCCCGCTTCACCAAAGAAAACGGGGCCTGGTACTACGTTGACGGTGAGGTCAACTAACCCCAACAAACATTTTCGCCCTACTCCTTCTCTCTTCACCCCGAGATAATCTCTAGGGCTATGAGAAAAGGAATAGGGCGATATTTTATTGGCCGGCACGAAGCTGAGCGTCTAGCTGGGCCAGATCTACTTCCGGTTGGGCGTCGCGGCGCGGGGTAGTTGAACGGGCAAAATCGCGCACCCAGCTATCGTCCTTATATTGGGCGGGGACGCCGCCACCTAGCAGGCGCTTAGTGATAGCAGCGGTGAGTAGCTCCCCAGCCACCGGCAGGGGCGCATGCGAACCGGCAATAATGACGTTACCCTTACGTCGGCCCTTGAGCATGGCCGGGTCAGCCACAATACACGTATGCTCAAAAACCTCTGCAATGGCAGCAGCTTCAGCCCGGGCACCGGCCAGGGAGCGGTCGTCCCCACAGTTAATGATGTAGAGCCCATTAGGGGCTAGCGAGCGCTCGGCCAGTTGGGTGAATTCGAGCGTGGTGAGCGGTTCGGGGGTGATGTAGCCTGCGAAGACGTCGCGGATAATGACATCGCGTGATGCAGCGGCGAAGCCTTCGGTGACGGTTCTGGCTTCTCCTACCCTGATTTTGATGGTGGGGGCCTTGGGCAGGTCGAACCATTGGCGCACGTAGCTGGCGAGTTTTCCGTCGAGTTCGACCACGGTGTTGTGGCTGGCCGGGTAGAGGTCTGCTAGGTAGCGGGCCATGGAGCAGGCTCCGCCGCCTAGGTGGGTGATGCGGAGTTTGGTGGGGTTCAGGTGGGTGTCGATGAAGGGTTCGATGACGGCTGCTAGCCAGCGCATGTATTCAAAGTCGAGTTCGCGGGGTTGGCCGAGCACGATATGGGAGGATTCCATGCCGTTGATTTCGAGTACCCAGCCGCCGGGGGTGTAGTCGTCTTCAATGAGTTCGGCTAGGCCGGTGTCGATGGGGTAGGTTCCTTCGGCTAGGGCCGTGGGGGTTTCTACTTGTTTTTTGGGGGTTCGTCTGCGTTTTGCCACCTCTCTAGCCTAGTGGGTCGGCGGGCTCAGTGTGGCTTGTTAGGGTGAGAGGGCAGTGACAGTGAGTGAAAGGACGGGGCTGGGGGAAGCTCTTTTTGATGCTGTGCTTTACCCGCAGGAGCCTGCTTATCTCTGGTATATCGTGGGCAATGATCGGGCGGTAGGTTTTTATCGGCCTCGGGGTTTTGAGGTTGAGGGGTTGGCTGTACAGTGCGGTGGTGCTTGGTACCCGGCGAGGACAGCCCGCATGTTTCACGGGCTGCCTTTGCCGTCTTAGTAGGGAAGGTGGGGCGGGCGGACGCCGGTGGGTACCGGCAGTGGCTGATGGAAGTTGGGCACCGGCGATGGGCCCTGCCTCCCTTTTTACCCGGGTGAGTTCGCGCTCTCAGGCAGAAAGACACTTACCCCCTCGTCAATGGTTTCATCACTGATGAGGTCCCCTACCCCTGCCAGGTTGGTGAGGTTACGGGCATGGTGCTTGGCGGTAGGTTGGTAGACCTGGATGCTGCTATCTAGCAGGGGTGCCGGTGGTTTTTCCCCAAAGCTGGGAGGGGTGAAAGTGGGGTTATGCAGTTGTAGGTCACCGATTTTGACCTTGCGTAGCTGTGTATCGAGCCAGCGGTCACTTTTTTGGATGATTTCAGTATCGATGGTGCGCAGGACTGAGTCAGTATCTTGGTAGAGCTCTGAGGGGTTGATGCTTGCACTGTGGATCAAGCGATGACCGCCCCCTATTTTCTGGATCCCAGCGTGGGTGGCGTTGCTGACCCCTAGTAGGGCCATCTGTTCCTGTTCGGTGCGGGTAATACCGGGTCTTTGGGTTGTCCCGGCGATAATGGTGGTGTCTGCAAGGGTGTAGCCGCCCATGAGCTCTTCCAGTTCGGGTATTACTTCATCTGTGCCGGGGTTTGCGGCCGCTATCTTCGTATATTCTTCGGCGCCGTGGAATCCTACATCGTCAGGTCGATGGGGCAGCACTGTAGCCACATCGGGGGCATAATCGTCCCGGTCGCCTTGTAGGTAAGGCACAGGGTCTGCCTCATAGCGGACGTCAACGTGTATCACAGAGTCCGGGACCTTAATGTCATCTACCGGGCTGGCCTGGGTGAGGAGGCCCTTGACCTTGTAGCGGGACCCAAACGATGTGTTGGATGCCAGGGCAGCAGCGGTCAGCCCACCTTGGCTAAAGCCAGCTAGAATTATTTCGCTGCCCTCAGGTGCGCCAGCTTCTTCCAAGGTGCGTTCTACTTGGGTCATCAGGGCGGTGTACTGTTCTGGGGTGAGGTCGGGGTTGTAGCCAGAAGCGGCGCTTCCAGCTGCACCAGCCCAGGAGTTGGTGCCTCCGCGCCAGAGTTGAAAGAAGCCGTTTCTTTCGGGGTCGCCATCGGTACCGGGGATTGTGATGAGGTACTGGGTTTGGCCGGTTTCTGGGTTGTAAAGGGTTTGAACCATGACGTGGTCCCAGGCACCTTGGTAGTTGGCAGATTCAAAGAGCTCATCGCCCCGATTTTCGATGCCTTCCATGCGATGGAAGTGCTCGGCGATTCCGCGGGTAGTGAGCGGCAGTTCTTGCGACTGGCCCTGGGTGGGGTTGATTTCGTTAGTCATGTCGCGGGTGGCACGTAGCCGCCCATTAGCCCCCGCAATCTGCGACAGTTTATTGATGCCATTGGTGAATTTTCGTATTTCTTGCCGCCCTTCAGGGGTTCTACGAGCCAGCAAAAAAGCGTCCTTGGCGGGGGAAACCACGGTCACTGCTGCTTGTGAAACAACTAGTTTGAGCTGGTCGAACTGGTAGCCAAAGGCTGACTGGATACCTAGTACCGTCGCCTTGCCCCGTGCCTGGGCTTGTTCGGCCTGGGTTATTACGTGGTTGGCGAAGGCTTCGGCCTGCTGGTAGTTCTCAGCGGCGGTGCGCACCCCCCTGGCAAGGTTGTGCATGCCACTGACCAGGGTGGTGAGCGTCAGGGTACTGGTACCTAAGGACGCCAGGGCCCGGGCCCCTGCCCCTGTAAAGTCGAGGGAGGCCAGAAGGGCCAGGCGGGCAGTGAGGCCACCGAGCGCGTGGCTACTTTCTTCGTAGCGTCCTGCTACAGCCGAGAGTTGCTGGGCTAAGGGCTCAAGTTCAGCGAATTCTACCGAGATGCGGCCGTTAGAGGGGGCGGCACCTACGGTAGCAGGAAGATATGCGCCTGCCATGTCTACCACCCCTCTGTAGCTAAAGCGGTACTCACGCGAGTAAGTAAGGGGTTGTTCATAGCGGAGGTTAGGGCCCCGTGTAGGGCAGGGAGGTTAGCTTGTTCAGCGTGCACAATAAAGTCATCAAGGTCGATGTCTTCCAGCACGGCCATACTGGCTAGGGCGGTGTCGACAGCTGCCCCGGCAAGACCAATAGCAGAAGCTACCACTTCAAGTTCAGCGGCGACAGCTTCACCGGCTAGGCGCACCTCCTGGGCGCTGGCCTCTAGTTCCCCGCGCATGCCCCTAGCTGTGGCCTCTTCTGCCGCTAGGGCACTGTGAAAGGCGCGGCCAGCGGTAGACTCCCACTCTATCTGCCCGGCGGCAAGGGCCTGCCCGGCAGCTTGCCCGATGGCGTCCGCCTGCCCCAGCACCTCTTGCGCCAGAGCAGCTGACCATTCTCGTACCCGCTGGGCCAGGCCCAGGGCACCTGCCGAGGCCCCTGCTGCACCCTGACTCCCCAGACCTGCCCTACCTGCGGCGGCAGTAAGTTCATAGACCGAAGGCACTGCGTTCTCTCCTTGCATCTCTAAACCGACGATTCCTTAGCACACACCCTAAAAGCGACGCCCTGCCACCTACCAGCCCACACCCGCCTGTGGATAAGCACCCGCCACAGCATCTGGTCTAAACCACCGCACAAACGGTGCAGCTATGACGCAAAGATGACGTAGGCAGTCCACAGCCCTTGACGGTGGCCACCTGCTGCCATAAAAGCCCATCTCATACCCCGCAAAACGTGCACCGTCCGCCTCGCCGTGAGAAACTAGTGTCATGTCTCATCGTGAAAACTCCACCACTTTGCCCTCTGGCCGTCACTCCCTCACCGGCGCAGGCCTGGCCCTTGGCGCCCTCGACGGACGTTACAAGGCCGCCACCGAACCCCTCGTCGACTACCTCTCAGAGGCCGCCCTCAACCGCGACCGCATCCACGTTGAAGTTGAATGGTTCATCTACCTCTGCGACCACCAGGTACTGCCTGGCCTCGAACCCCTCACTGACGATCAGCGTGCCGGTCTGCGCGCCATCGTCACCGATTTCACCGAAGAATCTGCCGCTGAACTGGCAGAAATCGAAGCCGTCACCGTCCACGATGTGAAGGCCGTAGAATACTTCATCGCCCGCCGTCTCGAGCCCCTGGGCCTAGAGAAGCTCAAGCCCCTGGTCCACTTTGGTTGCACCAGTGAAGACATCAACAACCTCTCCTACGCCCTAGGTATTAAGGACGCCGTCACCAACGTCTGGCTGCCTGCCGCCCGTGGCCTGGTCGAGCAGATCATGAAGCTAGCCGAAGAGGCCCGCGAGGTGCCCATGCTCTCTCGCACCCACGGCCAGCCCGCCACCCCCTCAACCCTGGGTAAAGAGCTAGCTGTCTTCGCCTACCGATTGAACCGCCAGATTAAGCACGTTGAACAGGCTGAGTTCCTGGGCAAAATCAACGGTGCAACCGGCACCTACTCCGCCCACGTGGTCTCTGTTCCGACCGCCAACTGGCAGAAAATTTCAGAAGAGTTCGTCACCGGCCTGGGCCTAGACTGGAACCCCCTGACCACCCAGATCGAAAACCACGACTGGCAGGCTGAGCTTTACTCCTCCATCGCCCACTTCAACCAGGTGCTGCACAACCTCTGCACCGATGTGTGGAGCTACATTTCCATCCGGTTCTTCCGCCAGATTCCTGTTGCAGGTGCCACCGGCTCCTCCACCATGCCCCATAAGGTCAACCCCATCCGTTTTGAGAACGCTGAGGCCAACCTCGAAATCTCCAACGCCCTGCTCAACACCCTGGGCGCCACCCTCATCCAGTCCCGCTGGCAGCGCGATCTGACCGATTCATCTTCCCAGCGCAATATTGGTGTCGCCTTCGGCCACTCCATTTTGGCTATCTCCAACGTGGTCAAGGGCCTAGAGCGCCTGGACATCGCCAGCGACGTCATTGCCGCTGACCTTGATGAGAACTGGGAAGTTCTAGCTGAAGCCATCCAGATGGTCATGCGCGCCGAAGCTATCGCAGGCACCCCCGGCATGGAAGACCCCTATGAGCGTCTCAAGGAGCTGACCCGCGGCCACCGCGTCGACGCTGCCCGCCTCAAGGAATTCGTCGCCGAACTTGGCCTGAGCAAGGACGCCGAATCTCGACTTTCAGAGCTCACCCCGGCAACCTACATCGGCCTGGCCCCCTCACTGCTAGAGCACGCCACCCGCTAAAAACTGGCTCAAACAGATTACGTAAGGAAACCCCGTCATATCTGGCGGGGTTTTCTGCTGCCCCGAGAGGTTTTCACTTTTAGGATAGATGGTATGACCGAGAACCCCCTCCCCGCAGACAGCTCGCCCGAACAAACCCCGCTGGCCCTGCGTCGCCTGCGCAAGCTCCGCGCCCGCCACCCCCACGCTACCCCAGCAGAACTGGCAGAAAGCCTGGGCGGAATCTTCGTGCGCGACTTCACCCTGGTCGGCTCAGCCCAGGCCGGGGCGCAAGAGCTAACACCCAACGTCCTCGGTAGCGTCACCCGCAACCGCCGCATTGCCGGGCTCACCCAGGCAGCCGCCCATCTAGGGGCGGTCCAGCAGGGCATGGCCAGCTACAGCCGGGCCGCCCATCACGGCATTACAACTACCGCCCATGTGGGTAGCGCTCAGGCCATCAAAACCTATCTGCACGGTATGGCCCTGCTCTACGGCCTACAGGTTGAGAGCAACGACGAGGCAGCAGCGGCCGTTTTGGGTCAGGACGTCAACGAGCTACTCACCCAGGTCGAAAATATTCCCAACACCGGAGTGCGCCAGGGGCAGCAGATGAACATTCTAGGAGCCGTAGCCGCCATCGGCCTGCGCAACCCGCAAACCCTGCTACTGGTCAAAGCCGGCGAACAGCTGGTCAAAGCAGGGGGCGCTGTTTTTGCTAGTCAGAAGATGCGCCGGGATTTTGCTCAACAGATTATCGCCCAGGTAGAGCAGAACCTGGGGGCCGCCCCAAGCCTTTTATCTCAGAGCACTCTCGCAGTCTTAGAGGAAAGTAAGGACGCCAGCACAGCAGACAGTGCCACCAGCCAGGAGGGCGCTGCCCCGGCAGAACCCTGGGATGATGATGCTGACCTGCTAGAACTCTCTGCTGAAGAGGTCAGCGCCCTTGAGGCACCGGAACCTGTTGAGCCCTCCCAGGTGGAAGAGCCTGCACCTGTTGAACCCTCTCAGATTGAGGCACCTGAGCCGGTGGCAGCGTCCGCCCTTGAAGAGCCTGCCCCGGTAGTGACCGAAACCCAGGTGCGGCCCAGTACCCAAGCAGAGCTGGCGGCAGCCGACGGGGCAAGCGCTAAGGGTGCCCGCCTAGCTGCCCGTGCCTTCGTCCGCGCCCACTCTCGTTTTAAGGGTTAAAAGAAGGAGGGACCAGATTCCTCCCCTATGCCCTGTGGGCATGAAGTACATGGGGAGGAATCTGGTCCCTACTGCTCCTAGCTAAAAGCTCTGACTAGGAGTTAAAGGGCTGGTTGCAGGCAGCCATGGTGCCCTCGGTGTAGCCCCTGGTGAACCAGTAGACGCGCTGTTCTGAGGAGCCATGAGTCCACAAATCAGGGTTGACCTGCTGGCCAGATGAACGCTGAATTGCATCATCACCAATGGCGCGGGCAGTATCAATGGCCTGCTGAATCTGGTTCTGAGTCAGCGGATTAAGCAGGGCGTTCTCGCCCTTATCAGCCTGAGAAGCCCACACACCGGCGTAGCAGTCAGCCTGAACCTCAACCTGCACAGCACCAGAATCAGCGCCTGGGTCCTGGTAGTCAGAGTATTTTAGGGTGCCCATGGTCTGCTGGATATGGTGGGCGAATTCGTGGGCCGTCACGTACATGACCGCGAAATCACCATTGGAACCGCCCATCGCTTTGAGCTGGTCGAAGAAGGGAACCGACATGTACACTGTCTGGTCAGCCGGGCAGTAGAAGGGGCCGGTCTGCGAGATATTGGCGGTACCGCACCCTGTGGAGATGTGCCCCTCCCCCAGCACCAGATCAGGTGCCGTGTAGGAGATACCTGCCTCGGCAGGGAGTTTTTCTTCCCACACCATACCCAGGCTCACGCCGGTCGCTAGAATACGGCAGTCGTCGTAGCGGTTGGCGTCCTCATAGGTCTGGCAGTGCTCAAAGTTCCCGGCACCGGTGACCTGCTTCTGTTGGGCGTCATTGCCGTACATGGAGTTAGAGTTTCCACCGCCGGTCAGGCCCCCTAAGCCACCTGAGGCAAAGAAGAAGATGGCGGCGACAACCAGCACACCGGGGATGCCGAACTTGCGGCCTACGCTGCTCATTAGCATCATCATGAGCGGGTTCATGCCCCCGCCACCGCCACCGCTGCCTCGGTCGTTGCCGCCTGATGAGCCGCGCTGCGAATAGTTATTATTCAGGTTGTCGTTAAAGCCCATGTCAGTCCTGCTTTATTTCTCTGTCTTATTGTTCAAGCTGGGCGGGTTCGCCCTGCGCACTTTCAGAGCTATCTGCGCCGCTACCGCCTTGGAACTTGGGGGCACGGTCCAGGTTGAGCTCATCAGGGAACACAGGGGGCAAGGCGCCGAAGGTCTGCTCTACAGACTTGACCACGTTCTTGCCCAGGGCCAGGTTGGCGCCGCCACCGACGACCGCACCCACGCCGAAGGGTAGGGCGCGGCCCAGTAGGGCACCGGACTGGCGGGTGAGAAAGCGCTTAATGAACATGTTGCGGAGGGTGCGCTCAATACTGAAAATCTTGCCTGAGTCCTTAGAGCCCATCATCATGCCCCACTTGCGGGAGACACCACCGGTCTTACCGGTGTGGGCCAGGATAGAGTTCATGAGCACGGAGCCGTCTTCACCGAGCATGATGGCCATGACCATCAGGCGGGCCTTGTCGGGGTCTTCTATGTGCACGCCGTGCAGTTCGGCCATGGCCTGGGCGAAGATGGCGGTACGTTCGAGGTAGCCGCCGACTGCCAGAACAGAGAGGCCGACGGACGCTGCGGTACCCAGGCCGGGTACGAAAGCGGTTGCACCCACGGCTCCACCGCCGACTGTCACATCGCGTAGGTAGGTCTTTTCAAGGCGGCGAGCGATTTGGTCGGGGGTTTCGTGGGGGTGCTTCTCACGCATCTTTTTGAGCATGGAAACAATCAGGGGGCGCTGAATCTTCAGCACGGTGTCTACAGTGCGGGTGACCGCGGGCTTGGGCTGACCGTTAGCGTCAAAGGCGCTTGATGCGTTGAAGTTGAACATGCATCTAGTTTACCGACAAACCGTCTTAAACACAGTCTACTTTCTATCGTGTATGCCCTGGGCGTGGCAGGTTCTTTCAACCCTCACCCTGCCAGGAACAAACCTGCTCCTACAATAAGTAGCATCACCCGACAGCTAGCCCTAAGCCAGTTGGTCAAGCAGCTCCACTAGCTCATCGGTGCCCAGAGCGGACGCCGGGTGCGGGCCCGCTGCAACCAGGCAGGTAGCAGCGTCCTGCGTCAGGGCCGTCTGCGAGCCCACCAGAATCAGGTTGCCCGCATGGCGCCCGCTGAGCATGGTGGTATCCGCCAGACACCAAACATGCTCAAAAACCTCAAGGAGGGTGCGGGCCTGGGCTACGAAGAAGCTCAGCCCGGCGTCATCACCCACATTGACGGCAAGCAGCCCGCCCGCCCTACCGCCGGTGGCTGGGGCCAGGCAGTTACGCAGGTCGGTGTAGAACTCAGCGGTAGTCAGGTGGGCTGGGGCCTCCCAGCCCGAAAAAATATCCAGGACCACCAGGTCAAGGCCAGCAGGGGCACCCAGCTCCTCTTTCAGTCGGGGGGCTGCCGCGGCGGCGTCCTCAATGAGCACCTTACAGTTAGTGCCAGCAGGTAGGGGCAGCTGCTCCATCACAAAACCGGGCAGTTCCCGCTCAATATCAACAGCCACCTGGGCTGAGCCGGGGCGAGTGGCTTGAATATAGCGCACCAGGGTCAGTGCGCCCGCACCCAGGTGAGCGGCGGTCAGAGGCTTACCTGCCTCGCCCTGAAGATCGACCAGGTTGCCGATACGGCGAAGGTACTCGTAGAAAATGAAGTCGGGGTGGGCTAAATCCACGTGGGACTGCTCGGCCCCACCAATTTCAAGAATACGGCCGGTCTTAGAGAACCCATCGGGGGCAACCGAAGCGCTGAGGCCAGAAAAAGAAAGCTGAATGGTGCGTGACATGCTCTCTAGCCTAGCGCCTTACCGCTAGTACCCCAGCCTGGCGTTGCTCAGCACCGGCAGCTTGGCGCGAGCATCATCGACCTGAGCCAGGTCAAGATCAACCACTAGAATCTCAGGCTTCTCACCGGCCTCAGCTAAGGTCACACCGAAGGGGGAAACGACCCGGGAGTAGCCCACACCGGTTGGCTGGGTGATATCTGCCCGCGGGTCAGCACTCGCAGGGGAGGCCTGATCAACGGCCAGCACAAACATGTTGGAGTCCAGGGCGCGGGCACTGGTGAGAATCTGCCACTGGTTTACCTTGCCCTCTCCCCCAGCCCACGAAGCGGCCACAATCGTAGCCTTAGCCCCAGCCCGAGAATAGTCAGCAAAAAGCTTGGGGAAGCGCACGTCGTAGCAGGTGGCCAGGCCGATGGTGGTGCCGTCCACAGTGATGGTCATCAGCTGCTGGCCAGCCTTCACCGCCTCAGATTCTTTAAAACCGAAGGCATCGTAGAGGTGCACCTTGGTGTAGACCGTCTCAACCCCATTCTGGTCTAGGCAGTAGAGATTGTTATAGACCCGCAGGTTCCACTCATCAGATAGCTGCACTGGGGCGAACCCGCCCGCCACCACGGTCACATAGTTTTCGCGAGCGATATTAGCTAGGGCGGTGCGGAAGGTCAGCTCATGCTGGGCCGCATCGTCATAGAGCTGCCCGCCGAAGCTGAGCATGGCAGCTTCCGGGAAGACTACCAGGCGGGCACCGCGCTGGGCTGCCAGGGCAGTGTACTCACGGATGATCTCAATGTTGTGAGCAACGTCTTTGGTGCTGAGCATCTGGGCTAAAGCTATCTTCATATTTTTAACTCTAAAGGGGCGGGCCCGGCTGTGACCAGGTGCCCGCCCCTTCCAAGGGTTTTAGAGGCCAGCAGCCTTCTTGAAGGCTGCCACCATGTCAGAGACGCTAGTTGCCGAATCGACGTTATCAAGGGCGGTGCCGTTGATAACGAAGCTGGGGGTGCCCTTAACGCCGGCGTCAACGCCCTCCTGGTATTCCTGCTTAATTAGGGTCAGGGATTCTTCGTTGGGCAGATCCTGCTCAAAACGGGTGCGGTCTAGGCCCAGCTGCTGAGCGTAATCGCCCATGAGGGTGTTGAACTGGTCGGTGTCAGTGATGGCTTTCCAGTCTTCCTGGTGGGTGTAGAGGTGCTCTGCCATCTGCACGTAGGCGCCCTGGGCTTCAGCAGCCTGCACAGCCTGGGCTGCGGGCACAGCGTTGGCGTGCTTCGGCAAGGGGAAGTGACGCACTGTTACATTCATGATTCCATCGAGCTTGGAGGCAGCTTCACGGTAGGTAGGGTCAGCTTTGGCGCAGTAGGGGCACATCAAGTCGGTGTAGAGGGTGACGGTGGGGGCGCCCTCTGTGACAGAGTTGAGCTGGTAGCCCTCATCGGTGCGGACGCCGGTAGCAGCAGGGCTGGTGGTAGTGGGAGCGCTGGCAGTAGCTGAAGCGTCGCCAGTATTTTCCTTTGAGGTGCCACAAGCTACGAGACCTGCCACAGGCAGGAGGCTAACGAGGGTGCGGCGTGTCATTTTCATAGACATAAGAAAGGCTTCTTTCAGGTCGATTATTTCTTCTTTTACCCTAGCAATTTGAGGTCGCTTGTTACGGTCACAGGCTGTCAACAAACGTCCTTCTCATGAGATAGCACACAAATACACGGCGCACCGCCCCTAAACCCAGGCGAACGAATAAACTCAGAAGTAAACCTACGGTAGCTCTAGGGCCGCCGTAACCCATAAACACAGCCAAAAGGATGTAGACCCAGATGATCAACGGCATGTACATTTCCGCGATGAACCAGGGCTCAGGCAAGTCCCTCATCGCCATCGGCCTCATTGATTCCCTCGTCAAGAAAACCGACCGTGTAGGCTTCTTCCGCCCCGTCTTCAATGGTGAAACTGAAGCTAACGATCCTCTGATCAGCCTTGTCCGCTCCAAGTACGAGCTCACCGAGAAGCAGGCCCGCGGTGGTGTCTCCCTGAGCCGTTGCCGTGAACTTCTCGCCTCAGGCAACCACGAAGAAATGTCTTCCATCGCCGTCTCCACCTACGCCCAGATGGCTGAAGAGTGCGACGTCATCGTTGTTGATGGCACCGACCTGGTCGCCCACAACGCAGCAACCGTTGAATTCGACCTCAACGCCCAGTTCGCTAAGGACCTTGGCACCCCCGTCATCGCTGTCATTGGCGCCCAGGACTCCTCCGTTGCAGATGCTGTCAACGCTGTTGATGTAGCCCGCACCGAGCTTCAGTCAGCCAAGGTTGACGTCCTTGCCGTCATGATTAACCGCGCCAACCCCGAAGAGCGCGAAGAGATTCTGCAGAGCGTCAAGCGCAGCCCCTCCAACCGTCCCGTCTACGTTCTGCCCGAGCTACCCGAAATCGCTCTGCCGACCGTTGCTGAAGTTGTCAACGACCTCAACCTCGACCGTGACGGCATGGACCAGGACTTCCTGGACCGCGATATTCACGACATCAAGATCGCGGCTATGACCGTCTCCAACTTCCTCACCCAGTTCGCTGACGGTGACTTCGTCATCGTCCCCGGTGACCGCTCAGACATCATGGTCGCCACCCTGGCCTCTGCCCTGGCACCGAACTTCCCCGCCCCCTCAGGTATGCTCCTGACCGGTGGCCTGGCCAGCGACCTTAAGGGCGACACCGCCATCGGCCAGCTCGTTGAGAAAGCACCCTTCCCTGTTTTCTCCACCCAGCTTGACACCTTCAAGTCAGGTCGCGCTGTTTCACGCGTCCGCGGCCAGCTAGCCCTGGGCCAGCCCCGCAAGATTGCAACCGCCCTGGGCGAATGGTCACGCAACGTCGACGAAAACGAGCTCTTCGAGCGTCTGGAACTCGAGCGTCCTGCCACCATGACTCCGCTGCGCTTCCTGCACAACCTGATTGAAAAGGCTCGCAGCAACCGCCGCTCCATCGTCCTGCCTGAAGGCTACGACCCCCGTATCCTGCGCGCAGCTTCCATCATCGTGCGCCGTGACTTCTGCGACCTGGTTCTAATCGGTAACCCCGAAAAGATTGCAGAAATCTGCCAGCGCGAGTCCATCGACCTGCCCGTTGCAGCAGACGGTAAGCGCGGCGTCACCATCATCGACCTGGAGAACAACGAATACGCCGAAGACTTCGCCGCAACCTACGCCGAACTGCGCGCTCACAAGGGCATCACCCTGGAAGCTGCCCAGAACCGCATGATGGACCCCTCCTACTTCGGCACCATGCTGGTCTACAAGGGCATCGTCGATGGTATGGTTTCCGGCGCTGTGAACACCACCGCTAACACCATCCGTCCTTCCCTGGAATTCATCAAGACCCGTGAAGGCGTCAAGGTTGTTTCTTCCGTCTTCCTCATGCTCATGGAAGACCGCGTACTGGTCTTCGGTGACTGCGCCGTGAACCCCAACCCCAACCCCGAGCAGCTTGCAGATATCGCTAAGGCATCTGCTGAAACTGCCCGCCAGTTTGGTGTTGAACCCAAGGTCGCTATGCTCTCCTACTCCACCGGTTCCTCCGGCTCCGGTGCGGACGTTGAGCAGGTCATCGAAGCTACCGAGAAGCTGCGCGAATCCAACCCCGACTTCGCTTTTGAAGGCCCCATCCAGTTCGACGCGGCCTCCAACATGTCCATCGCATCCTCCAAGCTACCCGGCTCAGAGGTTGCAGGTCAGGCAACCGTCTTCATCTTCCCCGACCTGAACACCGGTAACAACACCTACAAGGCTGTTCAGCAGACCTCCGGTGCTGTAGCAGTTGGCCCCGTCCTTCAGGGCCTGCGCAAGCCCGTCAACGACCTGTCCCGCGGCGCTACCGTTGATGACATCATCAACACCGTAGCGATCACCGCAATCCAGGCCCAGACCCTCTAAAAATCAAAGGAAAACATTTACATGCTCGTACTCGTTATTAACTGCGGTTCCTCATCTGTGAAGTACCAGGTGCGCGACACCTCCGCTACCGGCGAAGAGAACCAGGTCGTCGCTAAGGGCCTGGTCGAGAACATCGGCTCCGCTGAGATCCCCACCCACACCGAAGCCCTGGACATCATGGCCAAGGCCCTGGTAGAACCCCTGCACGGCAAGACCATCGACGCTATCGGTCACCGTATCGTTCAGGGTGGCGACGTCTTCTCAGAGCCCGTCCTCATCACCGATGACGTTATCGCTAAGATTGACGAACTCTCACCCCTGGCACCCCTGCACAACCCCGCCCACGTACTGGGTCTGAAGGCTGCACAGGAAACCTACCCCGGCGTACCCATGGTTGCTGTCTTCGACACCGCATTCCACGGCACCATGCCCGAGCACGTTTACCGCTACGCAGTTCCCGAAGAACTGGTTGAGAAGTACAGCGTCCGCCGCTACGGCTTCCACGGCACCAGCCACGACTACGTCACCGGTGTTGCCGCAGAATTCCTGGGTATGGACCGCTCAGAATTCAACGGTGTTATCGCCCACCTGGGTAACGGCGCCTCCGTCACCGCTGTTGAAGGTGGCAAGTGCCTGGACACCTCCATGGGCTACACCCCCCTCGCTGGCCTGGTCATGGGTACCCGCTCCGGCGACATCGACCCCTCCGTCCTGACCAACGTCATGCAGCGTGGCAACATCTCCCCCGAAGAGATGGACCGCATCCTCAACAAGGAATCAGGTCTGCTCGCTATTGCTGGCAGCAGCGACATGCGCGAAGTTGAAAGCGGCGCAGAAAACGGCGACAAGCGCGCCCAGCTGGCACTGGACATGGCCTCCTACCGCCTGGCTAAGTACATCGGTGGCTACCACGTAGCAGTCGGCGGCGCTAAGGCCCTGATCTTCACCGCAGGTATCGGCGAGAACTCACCCGTATTCCGTCAGCTGACCATCGACCGTCTGAGCGCCCTGGGCCTGACCATCGATGCAGAAGCTAACAAGGTACGCGGCGACGAGCCCCGCCTGATCTCCACCGAAGAGTCAGCCTTCCCCGTTCTGGTTGTTCCCACCAACGAAGAAAAGGCTATCGCTGAGGCTACCGCAGAACTGGTTGCCTAAGTTCTAGCTACTCTCCGCTCAATGCGGGGTTTCCTTCGAAGTGCAGTTCTCTCACTGCTCCTTCGGCGGAAACCCCGCATTTCGTTTATGCCATGGCCATAAGACCCACCAGCCCCAGACCATTTCTTGCTACTGTGGAATAAGAACACACCGCCTAACCAGCAGGAACATATATGAGTGATAACCGCCCCGGTGCCACCCCACCCTACCCCCAGCAGCCTGGCCAGCAGGCGTCCGCCCACGGCCAAGAACAGGGACTGACCAGCCCCCTACCTAACGACCTCAGCGGCGGCTGGCTACCCGAAGACACCCGCCAGCGGCCCACCTCGCCCCTGCCTGCACCAAAGCTCTTCGGCTTCCAATCCCTGCTGCCCTTCAAGTTCGCCAACGCCATCCGCCACCCGGCTGAGCTACCACTGGTCATCGCAGCCTACGCGCTGACCATCGTGATGTATGTCGGTGGTGGCATCTACCTGCTCTACTCACTCTTCAGTGCCCTACTCAATGATGACTTCGCCAACTACCAGCTCAGCAACCTGCTAGGGCAGCTAGTAGCTATCGCTATTTACCTCCCCTTGGGCATCTTCTTCCTCCGAGGCCTCATGTACGGTGGGCTACGCCTGAGTGGGGTACGCATCACCCCCACCCAGTTCCCCGAGGCCTACCAGATGGTCGTAGAAGCCGCCCGAGCCGCCGGCCTACGCCGTGTACCCGACGCCTACGTCGTACTGGGCAACGGCCAAATCAACGCCTTCGCCTCAGGTCACGGGCACCGCCGCTTCATCGCCGTCTACTCCGACCTCTTCGAAATCGGTGGAGCAGCCCGCAACCCCGAAGCCCTGCGCTTCATCATCGGCCACGAAGTCGGGCACATCGCCGCCGGTCATGCCAGTTACTTCCGCCTGGTCTTCACCAGCTTCTTCATACAGATTCCGATTCTCGGCAAGCTGCTCTCCCGAACCCAGGAATACACCGCCGACAACTTCGGCTACCGCTACGCCCCCGACGGCGCCGAAACCACCACCACCGTACTCGCTGCCGGTAAGTACCTGATGAATGACGTGAACTTCCACGAACTAGCCAACCGCGCCGTCTACGAGCGAGGCTTCTTCACATGGTTCGCCAACCTCACCACCACCCACCCGCCAGTTACCTGGCGCGCCCACGCCCTGCGTGACCGCACCGAACCAGGCCACCTGGTCTGGCGACCCAAGACCAACCCGCCCTACCCGCTCTCCATGATCCCGGCAGCAGAACCCGCCGAAGCCTGGGCAGACCCCCTACAGGCCACCGACCACCTGGCCACCTACCCCGAACGTGCCGAAAACCAGCACTGGGGCTCAGTCAACACCACCTACCGGCCCCCAGCCCAGTACCGCGACCGCACTGTAGATGACATGCTCTACACCGGCTGGATGCCCCCGCAGTACCGCCAGCGCACCTCCTGGAACAACTTCGGTGCACCGACCCCGCAGGCACCCCCTGCCGCCCCCGCACCCTCCCAGCACGGTACGGACGCCAGCAACACCCCAGATACCCAATCTCAGGCAGGCGAGCGCCCGGCGTCCGCCCAGGAGTAAAGTGGGCTAAATGGCCCTATCCCAAAGATTGCGCCTCTGGCGCCCAGACCCACTCATTGCCCTGATTCTGCTCGCCGTCGCCCTGGCAATTATTGCCCCGGCGCGGGGGGACTTCGCAGGAGGGTTGAGTGTAGCTACCAAAATCGCTATCGGTCTGCTCTTCTTCCTCTACGGGGCCAGGCTCTCAACCCACGATGCTGTGCAGGGCGTGAAGAACTGGCGGCTGCACAGCACTATTTTGGGGTTTACCTACCTGGTTTTCCCCCTGCTAGGGTTGGCTCTCTACCCTCTGCAGGGGCTTATCGGTCAGGAGCTTTACCTGGGGCTGCTCTTTATGACGCTGGTGCCCTCTACGGTGCAGTCTTCGGTAGCTTTTACGTCTATCGCTCGGGGTAATGTGGCGGGGGCGATTGTCTCAGCCAGCGCCTCAAATATTGTGGGTGTGATTGCTACTCCCCTTCTGGTTATGCTGCTGATGCGTAGTGATCATTTGACTGTCTCAGGGGCAGTTTTTGGTGATATTGCGGTGCAGTTGCTTCTGCCTTTTGTGTTGGGGCAGTTTGTGCGCCGCTGGGTGGGTGAGCTGGCGAGGAAGAGCCTGACCAGGTATGTTGATCGGCTTTCTATTGCCCTGGTTGTTTATGCGGCTTTCTCAGAGGGTATTGTGCAGGGTATCTGGACTCGTATCAGCCCCTGGCAGATTCTGTTTCTGGTTCTTCTCTCGGTTGCCCTGGTGGAGTTTTTGCTCTGGTTCAGTGGGGCTATGGCCAAGAAGCTGGGTTTTGATGATGGGGATCGGGTTGCTCTTCAGTTCTGCGGCTCGAAGAAGTCGCTGGCGACGGGCCTGCCGATGGCTGCGGTGATTTTTGGGGGTGGGGCGGTTGGTGCCCTGATTCTGCCGCTGATGGTCTTTCATCAGGTTCAGCTCATGGTGTGCGCGGCTAAGGCTGCCCGCTGGGGCAGGCAGGCTGAGGCGTCGCACTAAATCCCCAGGGCTTCCACGGCCCGAATCAGGCAGATGTGGGCTAGGGCCTGGGGGAAGTTGCCGGTCAGGCGCTGCTGGTCGAAGTCGTATTCTGAGCTCATGAGTCCCAGGTCGTTAGCGCAGGTGAGGACGGTGTCGAGTAGGGTCCGGCCGTCCGCCTCCCTACCTGAGCGGATGTACTGCTCAGCTAGCCAGAGGGAAGAGATGAAGTGGGGGTTATCTTGCCCCTCAAAGCCGTCTTGGGAGTCGGAGTTGTCGTAGCGGTAAATCATGCCCGATGGGTGGCTGATGGTGGCCTCAATACGTTCCACGGTGGCCAGCATGCGGGGGTCATCCCAGTCTACAAGCCCAATCTGGGGTAGCTGCAGCAAGGAGGCGTCCACGGCGGTGCCGCCGTAGGTTGAGACGAAGCAGCCCAGGTCAGTGTTGAAGCCTTGGCTCAAAATGTCGTCGGCAACGGCGTCGCGGCAGTGCTCCCAGGTGGTGGCGTCCCCCTCTAGCCCGAAGTCGCGTACAGCTGAAACCCCGGCGTCAAAGGCCGCCCAGAGCATGGCCTGGGAGTGTGTGTAGACTGCCGGGTCGCCGAAGGTTTCCCACATGGAGCGGTCCGTATCGCCGATACGCTCGGTGGCAGCATTGAGCAGGGCCTTCTGGATCGGCCAGGAAAGGTGGTCTTCTGCCACGCCTGCCTCACGCAGGTTGGCGAAGGTGACCAGTACTTGCCCCAGGGCGTCCCCTTGGAACTGGTCACCTGATCCGTTACCGCTTCTGACTGGCTGAGAGCCTTCGTAGCCCGGTAGGGCTAGGCGGCGCTCGATGTCGTCTTTTTCACCGGCTAGCCCGTAGACGGCGTGGATGCGGCGCGGGTTATTAGCTAGGGCCCGCAGGATCCAGTTGCGTAGCTGGGCGGTTTCTCGTTCGTGCCCGTGGGTGAGGGTCACATCCATGGCCATGGCGACGTCGCGTAGCCAGGTGAAGCGGAAGTCGTAGTTACGTTTGCCCCCGATGACCTCGGGCAGGGAGGTGGTGGCGGAGGCGACCAGGGCACCGGTTTCACGGGAAATGAGGGCGCGTAGTACCAGTAGGGACCGTAGGCGGGCTTCGCGGTAGCGGGCGTTGGCTTCTTCCCGTTGGTTTTGGGCGGTGGGGGTAACCACCTGGCTGGCAGCGGTCTGGGCTAGCTCATGGTAGGTGGCTTCATCGACCTCGGGGGTGGCGGTGTTAGACCCGGTTTCTAGCAGGATGGAGGAGGTTTTCGTCTCTTCTGCCTCACTCACCTTGCGCATGGCAAAGAGAGGTTCCTCTGCTGTCTGTTCAGCCGCTGCCTGTTCAGCTGCGCGGACGCCGGTGGGCACCTGCCCTTCAGGGGGCAGGTGGGCGGGGATGGCGTCCTCGTTGTCGTTCTCGTGGTCAGTGGTGTTGAGAGGGTCTTGGGGGTCGTAAAGGTCTGACCATTCTTGCCACTGTTCCTGGGTGTAGGTCAGGGTGGTGGGGTAGTCCACTGGGGCAGGGGGGTTATGGTTAGAGGCGAAATAGGAGAGGGTGAACGTGTAGCTTTGACCTGCTGAGACGGTGAAGGTTTCGGCTTTAGATTCGGGGTCTCCTTCGGGCAGGGAGTCGCCCCGGAAGACTAGGGCGTGGGGCCCGGCCATGCCTACTAGCATGTCTGCGGTGGGGTCGGGGGCGCCGGTGGCGTCTACCCCTTCGTAGTGGGTGACCCAGGGGATGGTTTTACCGTAGTCAAAGCGCAGGGCAAGTTCGTGGTGCATGGTGACCTCGCCGGTTAGGCCCTCCACGTTACGGACGATGGTGGTGCCGCCAGAAAGGGGCATGAACTCGGTGACGCGAACAGAGGCCTCCCCCACGAACCAGACGGTTTGCAGGATGAAAGTGTTTTCGCGGTAGGAGCGCTCGGTGCGGATTTCTTCTAGCGGGGCCGGGTTGACCGATTCGAGGGGGGCTAGGAGCCAGCGTCCGTGCTCTCGTTCGCCAAGGAGGGCGGTGAATACTGCGCGGGAGTCGAAGCGTGGGGCGCAGAACCAGTCAATGGAACCGGCGCGGGAGACTAGGGCGCCGGTGTTCATGTCTGAGAGGAGGGCGTAGTCCTCGATGAAAGAAGCCATAGCCCCCAGTCTAACAGGGCACTTACTATCAGCCGGGGACGCTGAAAGTAAGGGAATTTTTCATAGCTACCTTCTTTTTCGCTACCTAATGAAAGTTTCCGTTACCTTCAATGAAGCACCCCTTGTAGATATACCCCCAGGGGGTATATGTTAAAAATATGAGCACACCAGGATGCACCCTCCACGAGCACGGGCACCTCCACGGCTACACCGCCAACAAAGAGGCCTACCTCAAACGTTTGCGCCGCATCGAAGGGCAGGTACGCGGTATCGCCCGCATGGTCGATGAGGACGTCTACTGCATCGACATCCTCACCCAAGTCGCCGCCATCAACAAGGCCCTCCACAGCCTCTCCGTTCAGCTTCTGGAAGACCACGTGCGCCACTGCGTCGTTGACGCCGCAGCCCAGTCTGAAGCCACCGGCGACACCGCCCCACTCGATGACAAAATCAGCGAAGCCATGGCAGCTATCACCAGACTCCTCAAAAGCTAGCCTCCATACCCCAACCACGGGCGTCCGCGCCCCTTACTCCCAAGGAGAAAACCCATGTCCGCAACCATCGTCAAAGCAACCGGCCTAACCTGCAACCACTGCGCCATGAGCGTACGCGAAGAAATCGAAGAAATTGAGAACGTCACCGGCGTAGAAATCGACGTGGTCAAAGGCGGCGAATCCACCGTCACCATCAACCACACCGGCGACCTAGACAGCGCCGCCGTCTCAGCTGCCATCGAAGAAGCCGGGTTCACCCCCGTCAGCTAATCACCGATACAGGGGGCGGACACGCGTCCGCCCCGCCAGGCACCAAACACTACAAACTAAGTGAAAGAAGGAGTCATGCCTAGCCAACCCACAGCTGAGATGTTCACCGGTGACACCCGCATCGTTAACCTCAAGGTAGGGGGCATGACCTGCGCGTCCTGCGTGGGGCGTGTGGAACGCAAACTCAAAAAAATCGGGGTAGAGCCCTCAGTCAACCTACCGCTAGAAACCGCCCGCGTGGTGGCACCTGCCTCTATCACCGACCAGCAGCTCATCGAAACTATCGAGAAAGCCGGGTACACGGCCAGCCTCAAACAGAACGCCACCACCCAAGACGATGAGACCGAGCAGGAATCGCTCACCCCCCGCCTGTGGGTGGCACTCATTTTTACCCTGCCGGTCTTTCTCATGTCTATGTTTGCCACCTTCCAGTTCCCTCACTGGGGCTGGGTGGTAGCCGCCCTGACCCTGCCGGTAGCGACCTGGGCGGCCATGCCCTTCCACCGCCCGGCCTGGATTAACCTCAGGCACGGCTCTTTCACCATGGACACCCTCATCTCCTTGGGCGTGATTGCCTCCTACGCTTTTTCGCTCTGGCAGTTGGCTATAGACCCGGCCATGACCGCCCATGCCGGGCACGGGGCGTCCGCCGGTGGGCACGGCATGGACCACATGCTCTACTTCGATGCGGCCGCGATGATTACCCTCTTCTTGCTGGCAGGCCGGCAGATTGAGCACCGCACCGCCCGACGCTCCTCCCAGGCCCTACGGGCCCTGCTGAATCTGGGGGCTAAATCTGCCACGGTTCTTCACGGTGGGCGCGAGGTGCAGATTCCTGTCAAAGACCTGCTACCTGGCGACCTTTTCCTGGTGCGGCCCGGCGAGAAAATTGCGGTAGACGGCCAGGTCGTTGAGGGACGCTCGGCCGTGGACGCCTCCCTGCTCACCGGTGAGTCCGTGCCGGTTGAGGTGGGGGTTGGGGACGCCGTAGTGGGGGCGACCGTCAACACCTCCGGCTCCTTGACGGTGAAGGCAACCCGGGTGGGTTCTGATACGGTGCTGGCTCAGATGAGCCGTACCGTTGCTGAGGCCCAGTCCACCAAGGCCCCTATTGCCCGCCTAGCTGACCGGGTATCGTCCGTCTTTGTTCCTATTGTTATCTGCCTGGCCTTAGCCACCCTGGCAGGCTGGCTACTGGTTAGCGGGGACCTCAATGCCGCCTTCACCGCCGCTGTTTCAGTGCTGGTCATCGCCTGCCCCTGTGCCCTGGGGTTAGCTACCCCCACCGCCCTGCTGGCGGGCACCTCACGCGGCTCCCAGCTAGGTATTCTGATTCGCTCAGCCCAGGTGCTTGAATCCACCAAACACCTGACCACCGTGGTGCTCGATAAGACCGGCACCGTCACCACCGGGGCCCTCACCCTGGCTGAGGTCACCCCCTTTACCGACGTCGAACACCAAGACACTAACCGACTCTTGGCCTTAGCCGGGGCGGCAGAGTCCCGCTCTGAGCACCCCATTGCGCGTGCCATTAGCCAGGCGGCACAAGAGCAAGCGACCCAGCAGGCAAAGACCCTGCCGGAGGTCACCGATTTCGAGTCCGCCCCCGGCGGTGGGGTGCGAGCAACCCTCCGAGAAGAGGACGCTACAGGTGAGAGCCAGGAGGTTACGGTGCTGGTAGGCCAGCCCAGCTTCCTTGCCGCCGAAGGTATCCCACTCGATGATGCCCAGGCTCGCGCCCTACGCGCCGGTCAAGAAGCGGGGCGCACTACCGTCGTCCTTGCCCTTGATGGGCAGCCTGCGGGCTTACTGGCCCTACAAGATACACCTAAGCGTGGCGCGTCTGAGGCCCTGGCCCAGTTACGGTCCCTAGGCCTAACCCCCGTGCTATTGACCGGGGACGCTGAGCCGGTTGCCCGAGCTGTAGCAGCCCAGGTGGGCATCGACCCGGAGAAGGTCTATGCAGGCGTGAGCCCCGATGAGAAGCTAGCGACCATCACCGACCTGCAAGAGGGCGGGGCCGGAGTGGCCATGGTGGGTGACGGAGTGAATGACGCCGCCGCCCTAGCTAAGGCCGATGTGGGGGTTGCTATGGGCTCAGGCACCGATGTGGCTATGGAAGCTGCCGATATGACCATTGTGCGCAGTGACCTGGGCTCCTTGCCCACAGCAATTCGGCTCTCCCGGGCTACCCTGCGTCTTATTAAGAGCAACCTCTTCTGGGCTTTTGCGTATAACACTGTTGCTATCCCGGTGGCAGCGGCAGGCCTGCTCAACCCTATGATTGCAGCAGCTGCCATGGCTCTTAGCTCAGTTTTCGTGGTGCTCAATTCCACCCGACTCCTGCGCTTCACCTAAGCCCCTACAACTTCACCCTAGGGGGCCGCTTATATGGTGGGCCCCTTTGAAGAAAATAAAACCCACCCCCTACCCCTCTCAAGGAGGCAATAATGAACACCTTTCCCACCCGCGCCCTGGCGCTTACTACCCTGGCCCTACTAGGCCTATCAGCGTGCGGTGCAGACCAGTCAAACCTGAAGGAAGAAGCAGAAACTGCGGTTTCTTCTGCTGCGGCGCACGCAGATCACGCCCACCACCCGGCTGATGGTGGGGCTGCCCCCGCTGGCATGGTCGAGGCAGCTAATCCCACCTACCCGGTCGGTACCGAGGTTATTCTTGACGCTGACCACATGAGCGGCATGGAAGGAGCCACCGCTACCGTGGTGGGTGCCTACCAGACCTACACTTACTCGGTGAACTACACCCCCACCGATGGCTCTGAGGCTGTCACTGACCACAAGTGGGTAGTGCAGGAAGAACTGGCGGACGCCGGTAGCGAGCGCCTTGCTGACGGTGCGCCGGTGACGATTGAGGCTGAGCACATGGACGGTATGAAGGGTGCGGAGGGCACGGTAGAGTCCTCCACCGATGAGACTGTGTACATGGTTGATTTCACCGCTGGGGGTATGACCATGAAGAACCACAAGTGGGTTACTGAGTCAGAGATTAAAGGGGTTAAGTAAGGCCCTGGTGGAGTAGTTTGCCTCTTAGGTAGATTGCTGTGAAGCCTGGCAGGCCGTAAGCGGCAGCAGGGGTTAGCCCCTTGTGTCGCTTGCGGCCTGCGTTTTTTTGGGGGTGGGCGGACGGGTGAGGGGGCTGGTTTAGGGGTCTGCTTTGAAGATGGCATCTGCTTGGGAGCGCAGGGCCGTGAGGGCCTTTTCTCTGGCCTGGGGGTCGGTGCTGAACCAGTCTGTGATGTCTGTGGTGCAGAGCTGGGAGAGGATGTTGTTGAGTTGTCGTTGTTCTTCTTTGCGTTGGTCTTGTGTGAGGTTGGTGCTGGGGTCGGTGACCTCAGTGATGATTTGTTCAGCTAACCAGAGGGCGAAGATTCTGGTGTTTTGTTCTTCTGCGGGCATGGTTTTGGTGGCTCGGATAAAGGGGTTACAGAGAGCACCGTAGTTATTGCCTTCGAGGATTCTGGTAATTTCAAATACTGTTTTAAAAACGCGTTCCCAGCGGGCGGTAACATTTGCTACTGCTTCTCCGTGTTTATTTTTGTGATATCTGGGCAGTATTTCTACTGGCATGGGGTGGGTGTTTTTATTGAGGAGGGTGGTGTCGGCTTTATAGCGGTTTCTGCTGGCGATGAGTTTTTCTTTAAGGCGCTGCCCTTTGGTTGTGATCTGTTCTTTGTGGGCTTCTTGGGGGTCGTGTGAATCATCGCGTTTTTTGAGGGCGATATGGTGCATGATGTTGTCGTCTTCGTCCATCCATATCACCATGTCGAATTGTTCTCTGACGTGCTCTTCCATCTCTGGGTCGAGGTCGCCGTAGTAGCTAACAATTTTTCCTTTTTGTGGGGCGTTTGAGGTGTTTTTATCGCGATTTTTACGGGCTTTATCTTGCAGGTAGCGGCGCATATAGTCCATGCGGTTTCCTGATGTTTGTTCTTTTTCTTGAAGATAGGTTTGATAGCGGGTGGAGGTAAAAGGTAGGCCTAGGAGTCGGCCTAAAAAGTCACCAATTTCATCGACCCAGCCTTGAGAGGTCAGGCTGTAAATGAGTATGCGCTGGAAGGGTGGTTCTTTGAGTTTATGGGGAGGAATAATGCGAGTGAGGCCGGTGTAGGGCAGGTCGAAATAGTTAACGTGGTTTTTGATGGTCAGGTACCAGCGGGGGCGGCGTTCTGATGCTATGGCTCGGGAGTTTTCTAGGGCTGGCCCCATGAGTTCGTGTTCGCGTAGCTCTCGGGGGGCGAAGTCTTGGCGGTCAAGGCGTTTGAAATCTAGCCGGTGGGCGACCGTCATGCGGTAGTTCTCTTCCATGGGGCCTTCGTGGGCTGGCCAGATGGTCATGGCGTAGGTGCGGCTGCGTAGTACGGCGTCGGTGAGGGTTTGTAGTTCTAGGGCTGCTGCGATGGCGTATTTGCGCACCTGGAGGTTTCGCAGGTCTCTTTGTTCTTTACGTTTGCGTTCGCTCAGGCGGGCGTTTTCTTCCATGAGTTCGATGATGGTTTGGTGGCTGTTTTCATCGAGTAGTCCTAGCCGCTGGTAGAGCTGGAAGATAGCTTCGACTTTGTTTTGGTTCTCGTGGCGTAGGGCTTCTGCCAGGATGGGGAGCAGCTGGAGGCGGGGTTTTCTTTTCCCGTTGAACCAGTCGTAGATGTGTTCGGGTTTGATGTAGGTGGGGCGGTCTGTGGGTGGCTGGTTGCCGTTGTAGGTTTCGGGGTCGTAGGTGTTCAGGACGTTCTCAATGGCTTGGGCGATTGCCTTGTTGTTGTGTGTTTTGAGGGAGTTGGTGGCGGCTCCTTTGAGTTTGAATTTTTCGGTGTCTGTTACTTCGTGGAGCCATTGGGTGAATTCTTCCCAGAAGTGGAGGTCGCTGGATCCTTTGGGTCTGCCCATGGGTTTTGTCTTTCTGTGTGCTGGGGGGTGTTGGTGGTGGGTTCTTGGCAGGCCCACCACAATTTAGGATATTTACCCTAAATATATTTCTTTTTGCACCGGATTGCCATCATGTATAAACGGTAGATAGCCTATTTATCGGTGGCAGCAGACACAGTCTTACACGGACGTAAGACCCCACCATCAATCATCAATAACCCACAACTCCAGAAGGAGAAAGAAATGTCATTCTTTGACCCCCTCAAGAAATACGCCCAGCGACGACATCACACGCTCAAAGCGGCAAGCCAGCTCATCTTCAAAACCTGGTTCCCTGAAAAAGACCCCCCACAAACCAGCAACAACAAGGCCTCCGATAACCTGTCTGCTGAACTTCACGGCCCAGGGCGTACCCCACAAAACCTCCACCCCCAGCCTGCTGTAGTAGAAGATTCTCAGGAGCTACTACAAACAGACACCACAGAAGACGTAGAAACCCCCAGCAAAGAAGCAGAGGCTAGCACCGAAAAACCTGCCGTTCCTTCACCGGCTGACCTCAAAAATCTCAAGCGCCCTCCGCTGACCTACACCAAGCCAAAATACCTGCAAGAGACTGCAGAAGACCAGCTCAGCTGGTACAGCCTCACCTTCACCGGGCAGGCCATTAATAACCTTGACCACCTGGGGTTGGCCAAGGATTACATTCTTGAAGCACTGAGCACCCACAAGTTCAAAGAAGACATGGTGCTAGGCCGCATCACACGCTTCTATTCAGCAGATGATCAGCTCTTCTGCCGCATCGACTTCAACAATAACCAGATCATGGATATCTTCACTAAGGCCGAGCAGCTAGATACCCTCCAGGAAGCCCCCGTTCCCCCGGAACCGGCAACACCTAAAATCAAGGTGTCTGGCCAGAAGGCAAAGAAGCCTATCAGCCTGCCCAAGGATAAGAAATCTATGGAAAAGCGCCTCAAGAGCCTCGGCTTCCACATCCACGCAGGAAAGACCCACGACTATATCACTCACCCTGATTACCCCGGCATCAAGTGCACCATGGCCAACACCCCTAGCGATACCCGCCGTGTATGGCACAACATCCGCACCGAGATTAAGCACACCTTCGGTATTGATATTTGCGACCAGTAGCCTTAAACCACACAAGATACAAGAATCGCCCGTACAGAGACCTCTGCACGGGCGATTCACTCTTTAAAGGAGAGCACATGAGATTTTAACGGTGCTTAAAATTAGCCTCTCGTTTCTCAATGAAAGCAGCCATGCCCTCTTTTTGATCCTCCGTAGCAAAAAGTGCGTGGAAGGTGCGTCGCTCAAAGGCGATGCCCTGGGCCAGGGTGGTTTCAAAGGCAGTATTAACAGCCTCTTTGCAGATCTGGGCAACGAACTTTGAGGTGGAGGCAATAGTTTCTGCCATGGCTAGGGCGGTGGGGAGGACGTCCGCATCCTGCTCTACCAGGCGAGAGACCAGACCGGCCCGCTCAGCCTCTTCAGCCCCCATGAACCGCCCAGTTAGGCACATGTCCATGGCTTTAGCCTTACCCACGGCTCGGGTCAGGCGCTGGGAGCCACCCATACCGGGGATAACACCCAGGTTAATTTCGGGCTGGCCAAACTTTGTAGAAGGCCCTGCTACCAGCATGTCAGCCATCATGGCCAGCTCGCACCCGCCGCCTAGAGCATACCCATTGACGGCCGCCACGATGGGGGTGCGCAGGCCGGTGAGGTTATCCCAGTGGGCAAACCAGTTGGCGGCGTGCATGCTGGCATAGGTCTGGGACGACATTTCCTTAATATCGGCACCAGCAGCAAAGGCCTTTTCACTACCGGTTAGGACGATAGCCCCTACCTGGGGCGAACGGTCAAAGTCGGTTGCGGCGGCAACGACCTCGCCCATGGTGGCGTTATTGAGGGCGTTGAGCGCCTGAGGGCGGTTGAGGGTGATCAGCCCTACCCTGCCGCGGGTTTCAACCAGAATATTGTCGTAGGTAGTCATAGTGTTTCTCCTTAACAGGAACGAGGCGGGGCAGAAACTGGGCTAGACAGAAACTGAGCTAGGCAGGAACTAGGCCAGCCCTAGCTCCCCTGCCTGTGTTGGTTCAAAGAAAGCCAGAACGCTCTGGCGGGAGACCTCCGCCAGGGTGGCAGGGGACCACTGTGGGTTGCGGTCCTTATCGACCACCTGGGCGCGGATACCCTCACGCATATCGTGCTGAATCAGGGCATTACAGGAGGTCACAAAATCCTGGTTCAGGGTCTGAGCTAAGGTCTGCTGAGCAGCACGGCGCACAGCCTCTAGGGCCACCTTCATACCGGTTGGGCTGTTCTTCTGCAAAGCCGCCAGCACGATCCCAGCATAGTCAGAGCCTTCACCACCGGACTCAGCGACCGCCTGCACTCTTCCAAGAATTTCTTCTACAGAATCAGCGGCGAAAGCGCACTCAATCCAGGAGGCGTTCTCTAGGAGCTGGGAGGGCCCAGCATCAGCTGCGAAGCTCTCAATGATGCCGGTGGCGGCGTCCGCCCCCTCAACATTTTCTAGGGCGGTAGCTAGCTCATCGAGTTTCTCAGAGGGGACGAAGTAGTCAGCTAGGCCAACTGCCAGCGCGTCCGCCCCGGTAACATGCAAGCCAGTCACTGCCATGAAGGTGCCCAGCTGGTGCGGGGCGCGGGCCAGAATGTTGAGGCCCCCCACATCAGGGGAAAAACCAATGACGGTTTCGGGCATGCCGGTGCGGGTACGCTCGGTGACAATACGGTGAGAGCCATGCGCTGAGACGCCCACCCCGCCGCCTAACACCAGGCCATCCATAAGTGAAATATAGGGTTTAGGGAAGCGGGAAATCCGCAGATTCATGGTGTATTCCACGCCGAAGAATTCTTCACCCGCGGCCGGCTCATCAGCGGTGGCCTTATAGATAGCTACCACATCGCCCCCGGCGCATAGGCCCCGCTCCCCTGCCCCGCGCAGGAGCACCGCAGTAATCTCAGGGTCCTGTTCGAAGTTATCCAGGGCTGCGTTGAGCAGCTGGGTCATCTCGTAGTTGAGAGCATTAACTGCCCGGGGTCGGTTCAGGGTCACAACCCCCAAGGTGCCCCGTTTTTCGGTCAGGACGCTCTGGTCAGGCTGGGTGCCGGGTGTATGGGTCATAGTGGGTCTCCTTAAATTACCGGGGGCAGGCTAACTACCGGGCAGGGGCGGGCTAGTTAGGAAGGGGCGGGCTAGTTAGGCAGGGTCTGGTGAAGCTGACTGCCTCTCTAACCCTGACGAGGGGCCTTATAGTGCTCTAGGGCATCGAGCAGGACGGCTACCGCCGCGTGGGTGCCTGATGCCAGGGTGATTTCTGGGTCGGGCGCAAAGAAGGGGGAATGGTTACCCGGCAGGGAAGCTGGATCATCAATCCGGGTGTAGTCATAGCCACCAAAACCCCAGAAAACGTAGGGTATGCCCAGGGCCGTTGCTAACTTACTGAAATCTTCGCTGCCCATACGCCGCTGAGTATCATCAGCAAATATTTTCTCAGCCCCAAAGGTACTTGCCAGCACTCGCTGCACCCGGGCGGTGGCGTCCGCATCGTTAATAGTGGCGGGGAAGCCCGCCTGCGTCTCAATGATAGGTTCAGGGGCGCCTGCGGTCATAGCCTCACCGCGAATAATGCGCTCTACGGCGGTGAGCACCCGCTCCCGAGTCTCAGGGCTAAAGGTGCGGATATTGAGAGTAAAGCGTGCTGAATCAGGGATGATGTTATTCTTCAAACCTCCCTGGAAGACACCCACAGACACCACGGCCGAGTCAAGCGGAGAAACTTCACGAGAAACCACCGTCTGTAGGCGGGTAATCATGGCCGCACCGAGCACGATAGGGTCAACTGTAACCTCAGGCTGGGAGCCGTGCCCGCCCACCCCGCGCACAGTAACATCCCAGGAATCAGCAGCCGACAAAAACTCCCCGGCCGACACCTCAAAATGCCCGGCAGGTAAAGGGAAAACATGCTGACCAAAGAGCACCACCGGGTGAGGAACCTTCTCCCAGAGCCCAGCCTCAAGCAGGGCGTCCGCGCCGGTTGCTACCTCTTCAGCAGGCTGCATGATAAAGACCAGCTGCCCTTCCCAGGCCTCAGATGCGGCAAAGAGACGGGCAGCGCCCAGAGCGGCAGCAATATGGGTATCGTGACCGCACCCGTGCATCACCCCACTGGTAGCACCCTCGTACTCGGCGGTAGCTTGTGAAGCGTAGTCCCGGCCAGACTTCTCAGTGATGGGCAAACCGTCAATATCTGCACGGAAGGCCACAGTTGCGCCCTCCCCGCGGCTCAGCACACCCACCACACCAGTTTCTCCGATACGGTGCACCTGACGGTCAGCACCAGGGGCTAAAGGCATCTCAGCTAGCTGCTGCTCAATATAGTCTGCAGTCTTGTACTCCCGGTGGGAAAGCTCAGGGTTCTGGTGCAGGTACTTGTACTCTTGAATCTGATCCGCAATGGCGGTCTCGCTCAGAATCAGGCTGGCAGGCAGGTTATTAGTCATGACGCTTACCCCTTAGGCTCCGGGTTCTTTCTTGGTCTGTTGTGCCTCAGTTGCATGGGCAGACTGGGCCTGGTGCTTCTTCTCTTCAGCTTCACGGCGTTTGGTCTCGGCTTCACGGCGGGCGCGAGCCTCAGCGTAGAGTTGGGCGGACGACCGGTTAATACCGGTGCCCTCACCCAGGTCAGGGTCGTTAGGGCGCTCCACCAGAATCAGGGTTGCACACATAACCAGAGTGGCCACAAAAACGGTCCCTGCAATAGTCAGGGCCAGCACTATATTGGGGGCGTTCTTCGTACCGCCGGTTGCAAAAAGCATGACACCTACGAAAGCCACCAGAGCCAAGACAGCCGCAATCAGCAGCGGGCCGCGCACCTGGGCCTTAAACCCGCCACGGGGTGATTCACTCTTCTGTGCCAAGACCATTCCTCCTGAAAACCAATTCCCCCACCAGTCTACGGGTTCAGTAGCAAATTTGCTCAGGTGGCATATCTTTCTCTGATTTTCTCCCATATGACTAAGAATGATGATTTTTTAGGAGCACCCATCGTGTGTTCGGCCCCCTCTGAGACCCAGATGGATCAATCATCAACAGGTGCTGTTCTCGCATCTTCCTCAAGAGTAAAGTAACCTCATATCGCTCCACACCGTATTTTTGGGCGACCTCAGCCGCAGTTATTCCACCCTTTCCTGCCTTTTCATGCACCCAAGTTTCCATACTGACAGGCGCAGCATCGCCAGAAGGCAGAAAAACATAGTCCCTCATAGCCGAGCCCCAGCCCCATTCGTACCGAGATATCGGTTCAAGCAGCTTTAACTCCGATAAGAAACTCATAAGCTCCCGGGCTTCAAGCTCGGAGACCTGGGTCTGCTTTACTACCTGTTGAAAAGCAATCGTAGGGTGGTGATGCCATAAGAACCACGCAATAATCAGATGATTTTCTGTGCGATCAGTTTGATCTGAATCCCCCAAAAATCAAGAGCATTGCTGAGGAGATCGTGAAAGATATGAAAAATCCTCAGATTACTCATAGCCATTGAGGCTTATTCAAAAGTAGACACGCACCCCACACCCACCAACTAGACAACGGCCCCACCCGCGGCAAAAATATG
>NZ_JBPPUO010000014.1:0-47305 GCF_053544675.1 Rothia sp. 32237D007AR
TCATATTTTTGCCGCGGGTGGGGCCGTTGTCTAGTTGGTGGGTGTGGGGTGCGTGTCTACTTTTGAATAAGCCTCATAATCTCTTCACTCAAGAAGAGCTTCTCTCTACCAAATTTTTCTTCCCGAAGCACCCCAGCTGCGACATACTCACCCAGATATTTGACAGCGGCGATAGGTCGTTGTGGGGTTCATCGACAGACCAGATCATGTACAAAATCTACCGATTTTTTGGGAGGTAGGCCCTCAAAACTGCTGATATTTCAAAATTTTCGCGTTTTTGACAGGTTCCGCGCTAGACAGCTACTTCCACCTGCTGAGAGCTACCCGGCAACACCATAGACTGCCCCACGCTTCCCAGGAACATGAGAAGAGCTAATGAGCCCAGTGTCCTTGAGCTTACCGAGATTGTAGGCAACCTGTCGGCGGGTCAGTTGAAGCCCCTCCATAATTTCTGCGACGGTTCGATCGCCGCCCTGGAGCAGATAAGAGTAGATTTTCTGCTCAGTTTCTGCAAGCTCCAGAGGCGCACCGTCCTGCCCAGACTCAAGAAGCTGAGCTACTTCGTCCTTCTGCACGTCCATCGAAGGGCGCCGAATAATCACAGTAAATTGGAAGCCCTTATCTACAAACTCCAGCGGCGGCAGACCGGCCTGCCGCATGGCCTTTTGAGCCTCAAAAATACCGTTCCCTTCACCCTCAATCACCCTGGAACCATCAGAAATCTGAGCAAGTTTACAAATTTCATAGAGGGCAGAATTAACCGCAGTTTTGTGCCCCGGTTGAGCAAGGTTGGCAGTAGTCACAGCCCATAACCCTCCAGGGTTAGTGATAACAATGCGATTGCGATAAACCCGAACAACAACGTCTTTCGCGTAGGCAGTATCAGCATCAAGGGCACGGTGAACCAGAGCATTCGCCACCAGCTCACGAAGCACAATGAGCGGAATCTCAGGCTGATTTTTCAGCCCTCCCTGACCATCAGGAACCACAGAAAAACGAAGATTTCTTACTAACCATTGCAGGGTTTGCTCCAGCATCTCTACCAAGGGGCCGTCAGCTTCTAACTTGTCTGCATTACGCAAGACCTCATCTTCAACCCACCCAGAAACTTTGAGAGCAGGGTAGAACTGCTGCGGGTAGTTACCCAGGGCATACAAGCCAGCCAGGGTCAGCTGTCGGTGGTCTGCTGTAGTAACGCTTTTGCGAGCAAGCACGACCTTGTCGTCTATCTGACTCAGCCGTTGCGAAGTATGCCGGGCAGCTGAAACAAATTTTTCGGTGTACCGCCTATCGAGGTCTTCAGGGCTCGTGTGAGCAACCGCTTCAAGGTCATGCTGCCTGCGTTCCCGTGCGGCCAGAACACGGGTAATCTCGTAGTCGTCCATGGCGTAGTCGCCGTCGGAATAGCGCATGTAGGCCTTGCCCCGGTAATAGCAGGGGCGGTCAACCAGGGGGAGGGGCGCAACGCTCACGATGAGGACGGCAGCATCACCCGCTGTTATGCGATCAAAGGTGGCGTTCCCCTTAGGGGTCAAAGAGTTTCGCAGGGCAGAGGCAATGGACTTTTCAAGTTCATCTATGTCATAGACTCCAACAACGGAGAAGTTCTCTGCTTCATCGATACCGCAGATAAGGGTTCCCCCGTCAGGCATATTGGAGAAGGCACAGAGGGTTTCAGCGATACTGGTGGGGTAGCCTTCCGTTGCCTTTTTAATTTCGAGGCGGGGTTCTTCGGAACCGTAGGTTCTGAGCCGGTTCAGGGTCTCATTGAGATGTTCTAATGTCCATTCCATATGTACATATATACACACTTATACACATGATGTACATGGTTTTGCACATTTCAATGTACATCTCCCCTATCAATCCGCGCAGACCCCTCAGGCCGTATGCAGCGATAAACCGGCACAGAGCGAATACGACGAGGAGTTCTACCCTTTCACCACGTCACTCTTCAAAATATCCATCAGCCCCTCATTCACAAAGAGCTTCTCTCTACCAACTTTTTCTTCCCGCAGCACCCCGGCCAAGACAAGCTCCCCCAGGTACTTGGTTACGGTCTGGCGGGTCACCGAGCAGCGACCCACCACGTCCTTAATACGGCAGTAGGGCTGCTCAAAAAGAAGATCTACAACACCTACCGGCATCTGAGAGCCAACAGATTCTTTTACCTGTTCCTGCAAGGCCTGAATCTGCTTAATCTTCTGCAGAGTACTCACTGCCGTTGAACGCATAGCTTCAACCATGTAGAGCGTCCAGTCTTCCCAGGCCCCTTCCGAGGTCACCGCATTCAAAAGGCGGTAGTAGTCATTCTTCTGTGCAATGATGCTCTGGGAAATATAAAGAATAGGTTCGCTCAAAAGCCCAGAAGATACCAGCATCAGCACGTTCAGAATTCGTCCAGTACGCCCATTGCCATCGTCGAAAGGATGGATGGCCTCAAACTGATAATGGGCAAGCGCAACCTTCACCAACGGGTCAAAGCTATCAGCAGAGTTCACGAACTCTTCCCAGTTGTTCAGCCTCTCAGAAATCACCTCAGCTCCCTGAGGCGGGGTGTAGATACGACGGCGAGTTACCGGGTTACCGATATACACACCGTCCCCGTGCCTCACCTGAGTATCAACGTCACGGATAGTGCTACAGATTTCCCGGGCAGTATTAGCAGTGATAATACCCTGACGTTCCCGCATCGCTTCAAGCCCAGCGAAGAGGGCTTTTTGGTAACGCAGAGCCTCCCGGGTTGCTCCACTAGCCTCCGTTGATACCGTTGCCGCCTTAAAGAGTTCGTCGGTGGTAGTTACAATGTTCTCAATCTCAGAGCTAGCCTGGGCCTCAAGCAGGGCAAGAGAATGCAGGAAGATACTCGGATTAGGCAGAGACACCAGGGCCTCATTTAAACCAGCAATAGCTGCCCGCGCCTCGATGACAGCCTTAAGTACGCGGGTAGTTTCCACGTAGCCGACTGGCGGTAACGGTGGTAGGTCGTTGTAGGGTTCATCAGCAGACCAGGTCATATACAAAATCTACCCATTTTTTGACATATAAGCCCCAAAAACCGCCGATATGTCAAAAATTTCGGGATTTTTTGACAGATCCAGGTCACATGTTCAATCTTTTGACAGGTTCTCCGGCCGCTCCACCCCACCCGCTTCGGTCATCTCTTAGGAGCTCGCACGCTCGCTCCCGATGACCTCAGCCAGCCGCCGCACTCCCTCGGTCAGGGCGTCCGGTTCAATCGCTGAGAAGGCGATACGTAGCTGGTTAGCGCCGGGGTTGCGGGCAACCCCGTCCTCACCGACTACCGGCTCGTAGAAAGCCGAGCCAGGAATGAAAACCACACCTGCCTCGATCGCAGGGGTCAGGGCGTCCGCCGCGTCCTGGTACTTGCCACCGAAGGGCAGGGTCAGCCAGGTGAAGAAACCACCCTCAGGTACCGTCCAGGTGGTGCCTTGGGGCATGTACTTCTGGCAGGCGGCCAGCACGGCCTTACAGCGGGCCTCATACAGGGCAGCGGTGGCGCGGGTGTGGGACTCCCACAGGCCCTCACTCATGAAGCCCAGCACCAGGCGCTGCGAAAGCACCGAGGGGCAAATAGTTACTGCCTCCCCCGCAATCTGCAGGAACTTACGCACGCGGAAAGGCGCAACCATCCAACCCACGCGCAGGCCGGGTGAAAAAATCTTAGAAAAAGAGCCCAGGTAGAGCACGTTCTCAGGGTCCAGCGAATACAGGGAGCGGCGGCGTTCCCCACTGAAGGAGAGCTGGCCGTAGGGGTTATCCTCAACAATCAGCACGCCAGCTTCACGGCAGAGGCGCACCAGCTCAGCCCGGCGCTTACCCGATAAAGAAATACCGGTGGGGTTCTGGAAGTTAGGGATGGTATAGAGGAACTTAACCTGCTTGCCCTCAGCCCGAATAGACCCAATCGCCTGGGCCACAGCGGCGGGGTCCAGGCCGTCCGCGTCCAGGGGCACCTGGCGGACGTCCGCCTGGTAGCCCTCAAAGACGCCCAGGGCGCCGGTGTAGGTAGGGCCCTCAGCCAGGATCACGTCCCCGGGATTCACAAAGAGTTTAGTGACCAGGTCCAGACCCATCTGGGAGCCTGCGGTCATCTGAATACCATCGACTGCCGGGCGGGCGCCCTCAGATTCCATAAGGTCGCAGACTAGCTCCGCTAGGGTCTCCAGGCCAGCACCTGAACCGTATTGCAGAACCTCTAGACCCTCTTCTTGGATGATGCAGGCAGCCATGCCCCCTAGCCGGTCAAGGGGCAGGAGTCCAAGGTCGGGGTTGCCGCCTGCCAGGGAGATAATGCCGGGGCGCATGGCAACCTCAAAAACATCGCGTACCGCTGAGGGGCGGAACCCGGCAGCACGGTCAGCGAAGTGGCGCATGAGGCGGGCCTCAGCTGGGGTTGCTTGTTCCAGTAATTCAGCAATCTTGCTCATGGTCATTCCTTACTGCCGTAGGTAATATCAGCGACGCCGGACGCCGGTGAAGTCGGCCCAGCCCCCACACCGGCGGCCTGCAGGGAAATCAGCTCATAGACCACATGGGCGGCGGCGATGCCGGTTAGTTCAGCGTGATCGTAGGCCGGGGCGACCTCGACCACCTCGGAGCCCACCAGGTTAAGCCCGCGCAGCCCGCGCAGAATCTCGAGAAGTTCGCGGGAGGTTATGCCGCCAGCTTCGGGGGTGCCGGTGCCCGGTGCGTGGGCGGGGTCGAGCACATCAATGTCGATAGACAGGTAGAGGGGCCTCTCACCGATGCGATCCCGCAGCAGCTCAACGACCTTCTGCACGCCCAGGTAGTAGACGTCCGCGCTGGTGACAATACCGAAGCCAAAGCGGGCATCGTCCTCAAGGTCTTCGGTGCCGTAGAGGGGGCCGCGGGTGCCCACGTGGCAGAGAGCGTCGGTGTCGAGGAGGTCTTCTTCAAAGGCGCGGCGGAAGGGGGTGCCGTGGGTGTATTCGGCACCGAAGTAGGTGTCCCAGGTATCCAAGTGGGCGTCAAAATGGAGCAGGGCAATTTTGCCGTGCTTCTTAGCTAGGTTGCGCAGGTTGGCCAGGGCGATAGTGTGGTCGCCGCCGATGGTCACCAGGCGGGCACCGTCCTTGGTGAGCTGGTGGGCACCAGCCTCGAACATGGTAAGGGCTTCTTCGATGTTGAAGGGGTTGCCGATGATGTCACCGGCGTCGGCTACCTGGGCTTCTTTGAAGGGGGAGATGTTGGCGGCGGGGTTAAAGGGGCGCAGCAGGCGGGAGGATTCGCGCACATGGTTGGGGCCGAAACGGGCACCGGGGCGGTAGGAGACACCGGAGTCCCAGGGCATGCCGGCGACCACGATGTCTGCTTTTTTGACTTCGTCGAGGCGGGGTAGGCGGGCGAAGGTGCCAAGCCCGGCCCAGCGGGGCACTTGGGCGGCGTCCACGGGGCCGGTGCGCTTAATGCCGTCGGTGCCGGCAGCAATGACGCGGTGGGGGTCTGCTGAGAAGAAGGCTTGAGCCATGGGTCCTCCAAAAGGTTAGGACGCTGGCAGCAGGCTCTGTGTTCAGGGTGCGGTAGATGCCCAGGCAGACCCTCTGCAAGTGCGTCCGGTCACACTAGAATTGCTACCACTATAACCCGCCTGCGCAGCAGCGGCAGGGTAGTTTTCCCTGCGACTCAGCAGCGGTTCTGATACTTATGCACCAGGCAGCAAAGCTATTCCACTTACCACAAGCGAACCTGGCGGGGGGCAAGCGTCCTTATTTTCTCCACCCACCTATAGGCGTATAAGTTTGCAGAAAATGAAGTTAAAAGATTATGGCCCTGCTTGGCCAGGCCTGCTTCGATTTTTATGAGCGGACGCTGGTACCGGCTGGTAGAGATATCAGCGGAAGGGTAGCATCCAGCTGTGCAGGGTTCTTAGGTCGTGTGCAGGGAAAACTCTGCACAGAGGCTAAGAACCCTGCACATTCACCCTTAGCACCTACTGGTAGGTCACCAGGTAGGGCTTGGGGGTCAGGGCGTAGGTCTGCTCAGGGGTCAGGGTGGGGGTATCTTCGTCGTAGAAGTTCTTCCATGAAGGCTTGATTGCTGGGTCAAGTTCGCGGATTAGCTCCTGGTAGGTGGAGTCTTTCAGCTCGGGTGTACCGTGGCCGTCTGCGTGCAGGGTGAGGGCCAGCTCAGGGTGGCTGGTATCGAGTAGGGCACGGTTAGTAATCATGGAGTGCTTGAACTGGTGCAGCACCACCATCTTCTGCGGCAGGTCGTGCTCATTTGTCAGCGCCGCCAGATAATCTAGGGTTTCGTTGATTTCAGTCGCGTCTACGGTGCCGATTTGTTGCAGGTGTACCTGGCCGGGGTAGATACGCCATTCGGGGTCAAGGCCTAGACCTACGTTAGGTTTTTTCAGCAGGTCTTCGTACTGTTTGATTTGTTCTAGGAAGGTGTTCTGGCCGGGCTGGAAGTCCAGAATCACGTAGATGCCGTTTTTCTCGGCTTCTTCAATGATGGGTTCTAGGCTTTCAATGGTGGGTTCATCGGAGTAGTCCCCGTCAATGCCAGGTTCGGAGCTTGCCACAGTGGTGATGATTTCAAAGGCGGGGATGACCTTCTCATCGGTGTGGGCCTGGTACTCTGCGGCGAGTGCTTTGACGCGCTCTACAGACTGGGCAGGGTCTTGCTCGCCCAGTACGCCAAGTGAGGGCCCGGAGGGGTTACCGTAGAGGGCGACGTAGCGGTGGGCGAAGATTTCTTCGCCGCCACCGAGAACTTCTTTACTAGGCACCTCGGAGGTACTAGGTTCGGGGCTAGCTGCTACGAGTGTGGAGTCTGCTTCCGTTGCGGGGGCCTCGGCGGTGGGGGTGGTTGCGGAGCAGCCGGCCAGGGCGAGAGTTGCGAGGACGCTGATGGTCAGGGTTTTGAGGAATGGGGGATTATGGGGGTACATGATTTCCTGAATATATTTAATCTGTCTTTAATTAGCCTACGGAAGAGTCTTTAGCAGCAGCAAATATGACGCCCTTCCCTCGCGTCTTATCGGAACACTCATGCAGGGTTTTACCCCGTGCACGGCCTAGGTTTCTTTAAGATTTGGGGCTCGGCACGCCAAAGCGCCTCCACTTCTGATGGTTCAGGAGTGGAGGCGCTTTGGTTTGTTGTGTGGCTCTTAGACACTCACACTAGGGCTTCTAGGTAGGAACCGTAGCTTGAGCGTTTCTGCCCCCTTTAGCTAAGGTCGCCGTCGGTGTTCCCCGGTGCAGGGTTCTGCGGGGAGGTGTAAGACGGGTTAGCAGGTGCAGCCTGCTGGGGGGCGTAGGGCTGCTGGGCAGGGGCCTGCTGCTTGCGTTCGTCCATCGCTGCCTTAATGCGGTCGCGGAACAAGAAAGCGGTAGCAATAAGGGCAAGCAGGATCAGAACGAGCAGACCTACCAGGATGATGCCCACCCAGTTAGGTGTCTTAACGTTGATCGCAAGCTCTGTCTTTTTGTAATCGCTTGTTTCACTGTTGAAGGTAACTGATGAGCGTTCTACTTCTGAGGCATCGATCTGTGCGCGTGATTCCTCAGGGATAGAGTGCTGAGACGGAAGGTCAATGGTGTAGCTATACCCGTTGGCGAGAGTTGCATCGTAGTCAGAGGTAGAGAAAGGCAGGTTGATGTACAGGTCGTACTTCTTGGAGAACCAGTTGCCTTCACGCTCTACCTTGGTGATACGAGCACCGGGCACGTAGGAAGAGAGGCGGGAGGTGAGTTCTTGGGCATCTGATCCTTCAATGGTGGCGGTGTAGGTGACCATACCATCAGACTCAGAGCGGTCGATGCTGGTGCCGTCACCTTCAGGTGCCAGGAAGTCCTGCAGGCCGTCCCCTACTCGGTTAGCCTGGTCGGCGTTCAGTGAGTAAGAGAAGGTTGCTTCACCGCCGCCGTCACCGTTGAGATCTAGGTTCACATCTACTGCATCGAAGGTGAGGGAGTAGGTGTATTCAAGAATGGAGGTGCGGGAAATCTTGGTAGATTCCTCAGCGGAGTCGATGTTCCCTGAGTAAGACTTTTGCCAGTTGCTGGGGACCTTTGCGTCAAAGCGGGGGCCGTTGCCTGCGGGGGAGCAGACAGTGGGGCAGGTAATTTTAGCTTCAATGCTTGCTGTGAACAGGGTCTTGTCTGTTTCAGAGGGGCGGTCAGTCAGAGTGATGGCGTTCTGGTCAGATGAGAGCAGTTTCTGCAACTTAGTGTTGAAATCGTTGATGTCTGTTGCAGAGAAGGTAACAAGCTGACCGTGAGTGATGGTTGAGAGGTTGTTGGTCTCAGCGAAAGTGGTGTTGTCGATAGCGGAGACGGTGTGACCTTCGGGGGCGTTTTCGCTGATGTAGGTATCAACGTAGCCCTGCTTGACTGAGCCGAGAGGGGTGGTAGAACCAAAGGCAACGCGCCCGGTGTAGGTGCCGTCATCTTCAAAGATGAGCTGTACGCCCAAGGAGGGCACACCGTTGTCGGTGACGTCTGAGACCTTGATGGTGCTGTTGGTCTTATGGTCCTTGCCGCCGACATGCACAATAGTTTCTTCGGTACCGCTGAAGATGTTGCCATCTGAGTAGACGCCATCAGCCTTGAGGGCATCACCCAGCCAGCCTAGGAGCTGGGCAGAGGTGAAGTTTTCTTGAACTGTGGTGCCGGTGACGAGGCCGGTGTCTGCCAGGTTGATGACGATAGTGGGTTCCAGGTCTTTACCGCTGGATTTGAGCAGTGATTCTACCTTGGTCTGGTAGTCATCTACGGAGCTAAATTTGAGGGTAAAAGTGGCGCGGGAGCCTTTATCGTCTGTGGAGATGCCGCTGTATTCAAGTTCGGCAGGTAGGTGACGTTTGATGGATTCGTCTACGGCAGGCAGGCCACCTTTGAGGGAGGTGCTTTCGCTGTCTGAGGTGCCGATTTCCATGACCATGGTGCGGGAGCCGCTGAGGTTGTCGTCTATGGATAGAGTCGTGTTAACGGCGGCACCGCAGGCGGTGAGGACGAGAGCGATAATGCTCAAAAGCGCAAGGTGCGCACGTTTCATAGGTGAGCGAAGTGTTTGCATAATGATCAACTCTTAGGACAGGACGCTAGTGATGATCTGGTAGGCAACGTACCAGACGATCCATGCGGCGACGATGACGCCGGTGGTGGTGAGGATGTAGCGCATGACCGGGGAGCCAACGAAGCGGGTGGAGCGGCTCATACCTACGTAGGCCTGGATGTTCAGGAAGAGTGAGCAGACCATGAAGAAGAGGAAGATAAGGATAAGGACGATGAGGAAGATACCGGGGGCCGGGATTAGGGACAGGAGCCAGAGAATCAGCAGGGCCGGGATGAGGGCTACGTTAGATTCTGCGTAGACGTTAGCGGCGTAGCTGAAGGGGTATTTCTTGTCTCCACCGTTGAGAGCCATCATGAGGCCGGCGGCACGGAGCGCCAAGGTTCCGAAGGTTGCGGCGGTGACCACGAGGAAGGTGGTGAAGAGTTCGCCGCCGGTGAGTGAAAACAACCCATAGCTGAATAGGTAGTAGACAGCTGAGTTTGCCAGGTTGGAGGCGGTGTTCAGCAGGGAGATAGCCCACAGGCCTGCTAGTAGAGAGATGATGCTGAAGTTGAATACCCAGAAGAGGGGCAGGGAGGTGGCGAGCTGCTGGCTGGCCTGGTTCTGGCTCTTGAAGTTGAGGGTAAGAGTGGTGAACTGTGCCTTGAGTGCTTCAAGGGCGGGGCTGGGCTGGGCAGGTGCAACCGGTGCGCCGTATTGCTGCGCGGGGAACTGGCCCTGAGCAGCCTGGGCTGCAGGTGCCTGCTGTGCATACTGGACGGGCTGCTGCTGTGCAGGGAACTGGCCCTGAGCAGCTTGTGCTGCAGGTGCCTGCTGTGCATACTGGACGGGCTGCTGCTGTGCAGGGAACTGGCCCTGAGCAGCGTGTGCTGCAGGTGCCTGCTGTGCATACTGGACGGGCTGCTGCTGCGCGGGCTGTGCGGGCTGCTGCTGCGCGGGCTGGCCAGGGGTAGGGACGTCGTTACCCTGCGGCTGAGGGTTTGCTGACTCCGGGGGGAGTGACATGAAGATTTCTCCTTCGGTGCGTAGTGTGTACTGCCCTACCATCCCATTAGTGGGGTGTAGGGGGCTCATCTGAAACGAGAGTGTTTTGGTTGGGGTAGCGATGGCATATTTCTGGCAACTGCCCAAGCTACTAACTGTTATTATCTCTTCTTTCAGATAAATATGCATACATTTAGCTGAGTTTGTGGAGTGTTCTGTATGAAACTTTCCCGTATTTTCCCCGCAAGCAGTGAGCAAAGCGCCGCCGCTTCTGAAACATTCAGAAGTGGCGGCGCTTTGAGCTAGCTAGATGTTCTCTAGATTGTGAGCAGAGAACTACTGTGCGCGGCGGCGGGAGACGACAAGAGCGCTACCACCGGCTGCCAGCAGACCCAGGCCAGCAACTAGAGGTGCAACACCTTCAGCACCAGTGTTTGCCAGCTCCTGGGGCTGACCGTTTGATGAGCCAGCAGCAGCGTTCTGAGCAGAAGATACAGCGGCCTCATTGTTAGCTACAGGTACAGATTCACCGGCAGCAGGGTTCTGTGCAGCGGGCTGCTCAGAAGCGGGCTGTTCTGCTGCGGGTTGCTCTTCAGCAGGCTGCTGGGAAGCTGCGGTTACAGTCACGCCAGTGCTGAAGGTGACGGGGCTTTCGGCAATGATCTCACCTGCAACGTAGTCAGGGACGTAAGTGATGGTTGCGGTGCCTTCACCAACGGCAGTCAGGACGGTGCCTTCTTCGTTGACGCTAACAACCTCGGGGTTTGAAGAAACCCACTTACCCATGAAGCCTGCCTCTTCATTACCGGAGAAGATAGCTTCGATGTCTGCACGGCCAGCTGCATGAGTGTATTCGATGTAGGCGTTGAGGGTGTCCCCTACAGTCAAAGCGTGTGCGTTATCTACTACTACATCGGCACCGTCAAAAGCGCTAACGGGAACGCTAGCTAGGTTAACGGGGGTGCCGTCGGTCTGGCGGTGTGCGTCAGCGGCTGTTGCGAGGATGATGCCGTCAGCTAGCTTAAGGGGTAGGCCGAGAGCTGATGCGGGGGCGAGGGCGACCTTGCCGTCAGTAACCTGCAGATCGATGGCGTAGACGCCATCAGAGTAGACTACGGTTTCGTCCTGGATGAAAGCGGGGGTGAAGTAGACAGTAGCGGCACCGTTTGCGCCGACGGTGAAGTTACCGCTGGGGTTAACTGAGATCACAGATTCGTCAGATGAGCTCCAGGCACCGATTGCGCCGGTGTAATCGCTATTGACGATTTCGGCATCGAGGCTAACTGCATCACGGATGTTTGCCTTGATGCCCTGAGCACCGTTGCGTTCAACGAGTTCCAGGTAGATCTTTGAGAGGTCGTAGTTCTCAACAGCGCCTGCACCGTTGGGAGTTCCATCGGGGCCCGCTACGATACCCATTGCGTAGACAACGAAGAGGCCGTTGCCGGTCTTGACGTGCTCGCCGGGCTGGTACCAGGCGTTGAGGGCACCCTGCCCAGCGGCTGCGGCAGAGGTAGTTGCGGCTGCAGGGGCTTCTTCGGCCTGTGCTGCGGTGGCAACGGAACCAGCTAGCAGCGCCAAGGCGGCGGAGGTAACTGTCGCGGTCTTGATAAAGGTCTTCATGAGATGTGCTCCTGAAAAGTGGGTGTATGTCGCATGGCGCATGATTGTGCCTAGCTACTCCTGGTGAGTCTAGCTAGATTTAAGGGATTCTTCAGCAACCTATGGGTGTTTGGGCATATTTAACACACATTTCCTGTATGCGTTTATCAGACAACCACCTGTGTTGGCCCTCTATCTCCCGCATCACACCCACTAATAACCATGCTGTGCCCTGCATAACATTACATGAGGAAAAAGTCTGTAACTTTCCGCACCAGCACCCTAAGCTAAACCTAAGAGCCCCTCCCCCGAAAGACCAGCATGATTCACCCTGCACTCCCCGACCGTTCCGGTGAAAGCACCGAACCCCGCCGCAACGCCGGCTACGCCATTCTGGCCACCCTACGCAACTACGGCATCGACACCATTTTCGGTATCCCCGGCACCCACAACCTCGAGTTCTACCGCCACCTCAAAGAGCTGGGCATCCACCCCGTCACCACCCGCCATGAGCAAGGTGCCGCCTACGGTGCGGACGGCTGGTCACAGACCCGCGGCCTACCCGGCGTCGTCATTACCACCTCAGGGCCCGGCCTACTCAACTCCCTCTCAGGTGCCGCCACCGCCTACGCCGAGTCACGCCCCATGATCGTCCTCTCCCCCGGCCGCCCGGTCGGCCACGAATTCCGCGACATCGGCTCCCTGCACGAGACAAAAAACCCCACCGGCGCCGTTAACTCCATCGTCGAATTCTCCCGCCGCGTGAACTCCGCAGAAGAAGCCGTGGATATCATCCATAACGCCTTCCGCTCTTTCGCCCACAGCCGTCCGCGCCCCATCCACATCGAAGTGCCCCTCGACGTGCTCGAACGCGACGTCGAACTCGACCCCGCTATCATGCAGGCCCGGCCCCTGGGCAAGCCCCAGCCTGCCCCCGCAGACGATGTGCACGAAGCAGCCCGCATGCTAGCTGAAGCCCAGCGGCCCATCATCATCGCAGGTGGCGGCGCCATCGGGGCAGCAGATGACCTACTCCGCCTAGCCGAAACCCTCGAAGCACCCGTCATCACCTCAATCAACGGCAAGGGTGCCATCCCCGAAAAACACCGGCTCTCCCTGGGGGCTGACCTGCGCCTGAGTGCCGCCCACGCCTTCTGCCGTCACGCCGACACCATGCTCATCATCGGCTCCAAAATCGGTGAAGCCGAACTCTGGGAGGGCGACATCCGCCCGGCAGGCCCCGTCATCCGCATCGACATCATGCGCGACCAGATGCTCACCAACATCACCCCCGATATTGAGTTGCCCGGCAACTCTCAGGCAGTACTCCCCCAGCTTCTGGACGCCCTGGCCGAACTCGACCTAGCACCCGGCTCCCGCGACCCCCGCGACCTACAAGACATCTTCGATGCCTTAGACAACGAAGGGCGCGCTAAAGCCCCCGAGCTGGCAGAACTCAACGAGAAAATCATGGAGATACTGCCTGATCACACCATCATCGCCGGCGACTCCTCCCAGGTGACCTACATGGGCACCACCACCTTCTACCGGGCAGCCCGCCCCAACTCCCTGCTCTACATGGCCACCTACGCCACCCTGGGCTACGGGCTACCTGCCGCCATTGGCGCCAAGATAGCTGCGCCCGAGCGTCCGGTGGTCTGCCTGCTCGGCGATGGGGCCCTCATGTTTGCCATTCAGGAGCTTATGACCGCTGTTGAGCAGCAGCTTGACCTGCCGATTATCTGCGTGGAGAACGGCGGCTACGGCGAAATCCGCCAAAACGAGCGCGACCGGGGCATCGCCCCCGTAGCCGTAGATTTAGTGCAACCTGACTGGGTGAAACTAGCCGAGGGCTTTGGTGCCACCGGCTTCTCAGCGACCATGGAAACCCTGGCCGAGACGGTCCAGCAGGCCCTGGCTACCCGCGGCCCCTCGGTAGTACACCTCAAAATCGGTGAGACTCTACGCTAGCTACTCGTAGCGCAGGGCCTCGATGGGGTCGAGCTTAGCGGCCTTATTGGCCGGGTAGTAGCCGAAGAAAAGGCCGATAGCCAGGGAGAACCCTAGAGCCAGCAGCACAGCACCCAGCGGTGGGACAACGAAGGTCCCCAGCAGGCTGGCCCCCAGCATACCTAGGCCACCACCTATCAGTACCCCCAGTAGACCACCGACCAGGCAGACCATCATAGCTTCAACCACGAACTGCAGGCGGATTGCCCCTCGGGTTGCGCCCAGGGCCTTACGGATACCGATTTCGCGGGTCCGTTCGGTCACCGTCACGAGCATAATGTTCATAACACCGATACCACCGACCAGGAGCGAGATACCGGCGATAGCCGAGATAGCTGCGCTGATGCCGTCCAGAACCGCGTTGAACTGCTCGGTCATCGCCGAGAAGTCTTGAATCTCAGCCATGTAGTGCTCATCGGTACGGTACATGCTGGTCAGATGGGCCTGAAGCAGGGCCTTCACCTGCCCCAGGTCCTTACCTTCTGCTGGGCGTACGGTGATGCTGTTCCAGCCGTTGCTGCTATAGGATTCGATGTCAGATTCCAGCGAAACCGGTAGGTAGACTGAGCCGGGCCCTGTATAGGCGAAGATACCGCTACCTATAGCCTCGGTTTGATAAACCCCGACCACCATAAAGCTTCGCGAGGTCATGCCAAATTGCAGATCGATTTCATTGCCTACTGCCGCCTGCGGGTCACTAAAGAGCTGATGAGCCTGGTCGGTTGAAAGCAGGATGACCGGTCGTTTGGCGTCCATATCGGCTTGACTTAAAGAGCGCCCTGCCACCAGGGTAACCGGGTTGAGCTCTAGGTAATCCATATTGACGAACTGGGCGTTGGTGTAGGGGGCCTGGCTCTCACCGGCGCTGAGGTTTACACTCACATAGGAGTTGGCCCCGATGGGAATGCCCGCAATGTTATCGCCCAGGGCCTCTTTAAGAGTGGCGATGTCGTGCTCATCAAACTTAGACTCAGCGGCGGGCTCAATGTATTCCCCATTCGGCATACCCATGGGGCCGGAGGTCAAACCAGCTTCTTCCTGTTCCTCGGTGGGGCGGGGGACCACATTCACCATCAGGTCATTGGCGCCAGAGCTCACAATCGACTCAGAAGCCTGAGTTTTCAAGGAATGACCCAGGGTCATGATGGTAATGACAGATGCAATACCCACAATAATGCCCAACAGTGTAAGGAAGGAACGCATCTTATTGGTGCGTAAGCTCCCCAGGGCTAAGGAAATTGATTCTCGTAGGTTCATTGACGGGCCTCCTGCTCAATCCGCCCATCTACCATCGTGACGGTGCGGTCAGTCTCAGCCGCCAGCTCAGGGTTGTGGGTAATGAAGACGATGGTCTTACCTTGCTCTTGGTGAAGCTCATGGAAGAGGTCCATGACCATGCGCCCAGTGTGGGAGTCCAGGGCGCCGGTTGGTTCGTCCGCCAGGAGCAGGGGCGGGTCGTTGGCTAGGGCGCGGGCGATAGCAACACGCTGTTTCTGGCCACCTGAAAGAGCTGCAGGGCTATGATCCATACGGTCAGCCATGCCCATCTGCTCCAGCAGGTGAGCGGCGCGGTCGCGGCGGTCGCGGGGGTTCACACCGGCGTACATCATGGGCATTTCCACGTTTTTGAGAGCCGAGATACGGCCCACCAGGTTAAAGCTTTGGAAGATGAACCCAATGTTCTGGCTGCGGTAGTAGGCCAGTTCGTCGTCAGAGAGGGAAGGGATATCCTCACCGGCGAAGGTGTAGTAGCCGTAGGTGGCCCTATCGAGTAGGCCGATGATGTTCATCAGTGTGGTTTTACCGGAACCTGACTGGCCCACCACTGACACAAACTCACCGTGATCAACATGGAAGTCGATGCCAGGGAGTACCGTGATGGCGCTGGGTGTTCCCATGTTGAAGGTTTTGACGATACCTCGCATATCGAGCAGAGTGCTCATGGCTACCACCCGAAGCTGGTGCCGGCGTCAAGGGTGACTTTTTCACCCACGCGGTGGCGGTAGGTTTCGCCGGGGGTGAGTACCATGTCACCGCTGGCCACCTCACCGCTGGTAAGGGAGATATCGAATTCGTTGGCTAGGCCAGTTTCTACAGGGCGCTCTTCGAGGGTGAAGGAGCCATCATCGTTGGGTACGGCCACTACGATGCTCTTCTTACCGAGGTCGTTGGTGTAGACCGCATCCAGGGGCACAGCCAGGGAGCTCTCTTCTTCAGAGGTGATGATGCTGGCCTTGACAGATGAGCCCAGGTAGAGGCCCTCACGGTTGCCGGTGACTTCGATGGTGACGGTAAAGGTGGGGGCTGACCCGTTACCGGCCATTACACCGGCCGCTTCATCGTTGCCCTGCTGGGCTGAGTCAGCGATGGAGGCTACGGAGGTGACGGTGCCTGCGTATTCCTTGCTTCCGGTGGCTCCGGCGGTGAAGGTGACGCGGTTGCCTTCCTTAATGGTGGCCACATCAGCTTCGCGGACGCTGGTGGTGATGGTGAGCGTGGAATCGTCACCGATAGTAACAACAGGCCCACTTGCCGGGGCACCAGGTTTAGCGACGCTCATAACTACACCGTTGATGGGTGAGGTGAGGGTAGCTGAGGTGAGGTCGCTTTGTAGGGCACCTACTGTCTGGTTGCGGGTGGTTTCTGCGCTGGCCAGGGCGGTGCGGGCGTTGTTGAGTTCAGTTTCCAGGGCTGCTAGCTGGGTGTTTGCGGCGGCGCGGGCGGTGGTGACGCCGGTGTCTGCGTCCGTTTTGGCCCCGTTAGCCAGGCGCAGGGCAGATTCTGCGGCGGCAACGTCGGCGTTGAAGAGGGTGAGGTCTTCACCGGCTGCAGCGGCCTGGTCGCGCATCTGCTGCTTGGTTTTGAGGTCGGCCGCAGCTAGGGTGACCTGCTCGTTAGCAGTGCGCTGGGCGGCTAGGGCGGCCAGAATTTCGGGGTTGGTGCCGTTGGCGATTCCCTGGCTGTACTGGTCGTAGGCGGTCTGTGCTGCGTTCAGGGCACTCTGGGCGGTGGTGACGGACCCGTCCAGCTGGGTGCGCTGGGTGTCAAGGTCCCCTTGCAAGGTGGAGGTATCGATGGTGGCTAGGGTCTGGCCAAGTTCTACCCGGTCACCTACTTCTACCTCCACGGAGCTAACGGGGCTGGTCAGGTGGGTGGTAATGGAGCGAATTTCACCGGGCTGCACAGTGCCGTCCACCCGCACCTTGTTGCTGACACCTTCATCGCTCAGAGTCAGGTAGTCGCTGGAAGGAATAGTTGAGTGGGCGCTGGTGCCGCTACCGAAGATGCTGTTGATGAGAAGTGCACCGATGGCGATCAGAGCGATGATGCCTAGGGCAAGGCCGATGAGTACCTTACTGAGGGTGCTCATTTTCTTTTTAGCTGGTGCACGCCGGTGTGCTGATCCCGGTGTAGGGGGTGGGGTGGTGGGGGTGGTGCTCATGGTTGTGGGCCTTCATCAATAGGGGAAATAGATGTGATGTAGTCCTTTCAGTGTAAGTTCTTATCTGCCCTATGTGTGGCCGTATTGATACTAAAAATGACAAATCATACTTGAGTATGACAAGCAGCGGCACCACCCTGCACCCATCTTTTACACAAAAATATTGCCGAGCATCAGGAAGATCGCGAAGCCAATCACCATAAGCAGTGGGACGAAGATGATGACGGCACCCCCGATGGTCAAGGCAATGGTGGCGGTAACTTTTTCTTTCCCCTTCATGAAGAGAGCCACGATGGCAAGGACGACAACACCGACCCAGCTGATGCCTCTAGGCAGCATGAAGTTAAACGATCCCTCGATGAATAAGAAATCAATGATGCCGGTGATGGTGAGTAGTGCCATCAGTGCTAGGGCCCCAAGGCCTAGAGGGTTCAGCTTTTTTCCTTCCTCGGGGAGAGGAGCCCCAGGGTTGGAAGTGCCGGGATGCGGGGCGCTAAGGTGTGGGGTTGCGGGCTGTGGGTTCAGCTGCTGCGGCCCAGGGTGAACCGGAGCAGAGGGCAAGGGGGTAACCGGGCTTGCAGGGTGATGAGATACATTGTTCATGTTCACCAGTATGGAGAGAAATTCTCATTCCCACTAGGACTTTTAGAGATTTGTGGACAAATCTGGGGGTACCTTACGTGTTTATGACTGAATGTTGAGCGAGTTATCCACAGGTTCGGCAGGATGGGCTGCATCAACGGCGCGAATGGCCTCACCCAAATCATAGGCCTCCTGCTCAGCGAGAAGCTGGGCAGAATCAGTGAGCACATCAGCCACACGATTCTTCAGCTCAGTTGCACTTGCCAGGCCGTCCTCTTGCAGGACCAGGCGCTCACCGGCGTCCGTATCAGCTTCGGCGCCCGAACCGGCCCCTGCGCCCTGCTCCGTAGCGTCCTCAAGCTCGAAGAGAGCGAAGCCGTAGCGGCGTTCGTCCCCAATGTAGAAAACGTTGAGTAGCAGGGTGAAGACGCGACCGGTCAGGTCGATGTAGGTCTTTTCAAGTTCAGCGGTTTCTAGCCAGAGGCCATCGACCTCAGCGGGGCGTCATAGGCGAACTCGTAGCCAAAGTCAGTTGCCAGGGCGTGGGCCAGCGGGCCGATACCGTAGTCAGGGCGAGCCATCGGAATCCTTAATGCGGGAAAAGTAGTAGAGCGGACGCCGGAATCAGCTAGTCCATATCGCGGCCGGCGGTCTCGGGTACCGCCGCGCGGGTAAAGGTAATCAGGCCGATACCAATAACGGCAAAGACCGCGAAGGTCATACCTAATCCCAGGGATGCAACCATCTGCGGGAAGAAGAGAGAGACCATAAAGTTAGCAATCCAGGAGACAAAGGTAGCCAGGCCCATACCGGCACCGCGCACGCGGGCAGGGAAAACTTCGCTCATGAGCACCCAGGTCACCGGCGAGACAGCACCTTGCTGGAAGACCAGGAAGATAATCGAAATGGCCAAGGTAGCCCAGGGGCGGGCGGTAGCATCGAGCACCTGTGAGGTCACCGCCAGCATAGCCAGTGAGAAGGTGGTGCCGGCCAGGCCGATGGTCAGTACCAGGCGGCGGGGGAAGCGCCCCACGAACCAGAGACCCACCGCCGCACCCAGCACCGACAGCACACCGTTGGAGATATTAGCGGTCAGTGCCGCATCGGTGGAGAAGCCTGCCTCACGCAGCACCTGGGTGCCGTAGTACATGAGGGCGTTCACGCCGGTAGCTTGCTGCACGATACCGATAGAAGCAGCCAAAAGTAGGGTGGTGCGCAGGGCCGGGTCGCGCCAGAGCAGCTTGAAAGCACCGCGCTCGGCGGTGGCTTCCCGGCGGTACCCTGGCGATTCGGGCACCAGGAACATGCCCACGAAAAGGACGATGGCCGGGACGATAGAGATAGCGAACATGACTCGCCAAATCATCACCTGGTGGGCAAAAATATTGCCAATCATGGCATTGACCACGTAGGCGGTGAGCTGACCAAAGACAATCATGAACTGGTTACGCGTCACGATAGCCCCACGGCGGTTAGCCGGGGAAATCTCCGCCAGATAAATCGGCACTACCGCCGAGGCTGCACCGACCGCTAGGCCCACCAGCACACGGAAAATAATGAAGATACCAAGGGTGGGGGCCAAGGCTAGGCCCAGGGAGCTAGCAGCGAAGACGAGGGCGAGGGTGAAGAGCACGCGGCGGCGTCCGAACCGATCGATGAGTTGCCCGGCAAGGAGTGCACCAAAGGCGGCACCCAGGGTCAGGGCTGAGGTTGCCATACCTTCAGCGGCAGGGGACAGTGTGAAATCCTGTTGTAAGAAGGGTAGTGCACCGTTAATAATTCCGGTGTCGTAGCCGAAGAGAAAACCACCCACCGAGATGATCCAGGTGTAGAGGGTGACCCGGCGGGGGTCAGTAACGTGTGTCATGCGCACTCCTTTATAAACCTCAGCAATTCTAAGCCTTCTTGCGGCACGCTAGGCGTATATGACGCCGCCCCTGTGTTGGCTTGGGCCGGGCGGCAGATAGAAAATACCCCCTCAAAAATGCAGCCGCCTGCCATTTTTACAGGGTTTGTGCATTTTAAGGGGGTAAGTGGGCTGGGCTAGGTTAGTGCTTGCGGCGGCGCAGAGTCAGGACGCCAGCACCCAGCGCGAGCGCGCCAACCAGGGAAACACCAAGGGCTGAGGCGCCGGTTGAGGCCAGGCGACCTCCGCCTGCTGACGGGGACTCAGTTGCCCCGGTGGAGGGCTGTTGGGTGGCTCCACCGGCAGCTTGCTGGCTGGGGTTTGCCCCGGCGTTAGCTGATGCGGTGTTGCCCGAGTCAGCGCCAGCAGGGCTGGTGTTCTCAGCTTCGGTGCTTTCAGGTGTGCGGACGTCATCGGCCCCCTGGCTGGGCTCGGCGGTGGGTTCAACAGTAGGCTCGGCAGTCGGTTCAACAGTGGGCTCGACGGTCGGTTCAACGCTGGGCTCAGGGCTAGGTTCAACGCTGGGTTCGGCAGTGGGTTCCACACTAGGCTCGACTGTCGGTTCAACGCTGGGCTCAGGGCTAGGTTCAACAGTAGGCTCTGCACTGGGCTCAGGGCTAGGTTCAACACTGGGCTCAGGGCTGGGCTCGGCAGTGGGTTCAACAGTAGGCTCGACAGTCGGTTCTGCGCTGGGCTCGACAGTAGGCTCTGCACTGGGCTCAGGGCTGGGCTCGGCAGTGGGTTCCACACTAGGCTCGACAGTCGGTTCTGCACTGGGCTCAGGGCTAGGAGTTTCATCCTTGGCACCGGTGAGGCATTCCTCCAGGGTAGCGTTACCTACCACAAAGATTGCCTGCTGGGTCTGACTGCGGGCAATGGTGCCGTTCGGCAGCGGGGCGCTGTAGTAGACGTCAAAGGCGTAGGTGCCGGGGGCGGTAAAGACCCAGTTTGCGTGGGCGTGGGTGGCGAAATCAATGTCGATGGTGGTGTCTTTGCTTGCGCCTCCTGCCTGGAGGGTCACACCTCCGGCAAAGTCCTGTTCGTAGACACCGTAAGCGGCACCGTCAGGCAGCGCGGTGGGTACCAGGTGCAAGGTAACAGGCCCTGCTAGCTGGGTGTAGTCAACGTCTTGGGTGTTCCAACCGGGCCAGACAATTCCGGCCTGCTGAGTTTGTGGAAGGCCGTAGAACTCGCTACCAGCGGGGCCGAGGAAGTCCAGTTCAGGGGCCATCATCTGTTCCTGGCGGGTGAAACGAGCGTTATCCCCTACCCCAAGCACTACATCGTTCAAGGAACGGTCAGCGGCTTCACGGGTAATAGATGAGGTTTCATCTTTCAGGGCCAGCTTGAGGGCACCGCCAGCTAAGGATGCCTTGATGTCAACGTGGCCGTTAGTGAGTAGGTAGCGGCCTTCCATGCTGGGGCTCTGGCAGCGTTTGGCATCTGGCAGTATCTGGGCAGGTGCGGAAGGGCTGACGGTGGGCTCGGGGCTAGCGGAAGGTTCCGGGCTAGCGGAAGGTTCCGGGCTGACCGTAGGTTCAGGGCTAGCCGTGGTAGAAGGAGCAGGTAAGGACGCGCTCGGTGCTGGCTCACTGGGCTCAGGGCTCGGCGCAGGCTGGCTGGGTTCCGCAGTGGGCGCGGGACTCGTAGAAGGCTCAGGGCTGGCAGAGGGTTCAGGGCTGGCAGAGGGTTCAGGAGCCGGTTCTGCTAGGGGTTCGGTCAGTTGGAGCGAACCGCTAGACATATATTCCTCACCGGGCACATAGTTGCTGGTGACCGTGTGACGGTCGGTGTGAGCGTCCATGTCGGGGTGGGGAGTGATGTTGAAGATGGCGTGGTAGCCCTTGAGCCAGCTAGCTGCGCTGAGGTAGCAGCTAGCCACACCGTTATCAATGTGGGCGTAGCAGTTAGCTGCCCCAGAGGCATCCTCGGCACGGCGGAACATGCCCCCTGCCACGTAGCCGCGCACGGTGGGGTCAGCGAACTTAATCTGCACCAGGTTGTAGCCCTCATATTCAGAGGGTTTGATGGTGACGCTGTAATCTCCACTGGTGAGGGCCTGGTGGCCAGTGGGGAGCACTGTGTTGTCGGGGTCAGTGATGGGGGCGGGCCAGCGTCCTTCACCGGCATCTGAGCGCACACTTACTTGCTGCTCTGGCTGGTAGGTTAGGGCGGGGGTAACCCACTTGGCGGCGGTTGCCCCAGAGCCTGCCGCAGCCCCGTCAGGAATAAAGACACCCTGAATCTGGGAGTCTAGGGAGCCGAGCATCTCAGACCAGGTGGCGGTGCCGCCCTCGACCCGCACATCGGTGAGGAAGTAGCCCTGGTTGTAGAGGGTTAGGGTGCCTGAGACGTCGGTGCGGCCGGCATCAAAGGTGATGTCGGTGAGGGATTCGTCCCCATCCTGCTCTTGGGTGGGCTTGGGAGAAAGGCTTAGGCTGTAGTTTTCGGCGCTCAGGGCGGTGGTGAGGGCCTTGTTGTAGGTGTCAATGAGGGGTGCCTCAGTGGCTGCCCCTTCACCGTCAACTGGGCGGTTGCCGCCTACCTGCCAGATGGCGGTAACTGGTTTGGATTCGATGGTTTGCCCATCAAGGCCGCGGGCTACTGTGCGGTAGGTGATTTCGTAGCGGCCGGGGCGGGAGAAGGTGGTGTAGTTGTGGGTGTGGGCGCCGGGGGTGAGTACGGCCGATTGAAAGTCGGGGTCGGTGGAGCTGAGCATGCGGCGCACGTCGTTGGGGAAGTAGTTGGAGCGGTAGGTGAACATTTCCATGACGCCGGGGCCGTCAACCTTGAGCAGGTCGAGGGTGAAGGTGCCGTCGCGGAAGTTTTCTACGGGAATGTTGCTATCTGCCCCGAAGCCGATCCAGGCTGGGTCGTGGTTGCCGTAGGGCAGGGAGGGTGCCATGTAGAGTTTGTCGCCGGGTTCACCGAGGAACTGGGTGTTGGGGGAATCGGGCACGGTGAAGATGTACTGATTTTTGGCTTCTGCGCGGGTGGAGTAGCCTTTACCGATCCAGAGAACGGACTGGTCAAAGGGGATGAGGGCGTCCTTCTGGTCGCCGTGGGGCATTTTGCCGTAGAGGTTAAAGGTGTCTTCTTCCCAGACAGTTTGGGGAGCATCAATGTGGGCTTGGGTGCCTACGATTTTTCCGTCGTCGGGCCCTGCGATAGCAGGTAGGGCTGAGCCGGCGAGGGTGGCGATGGCTAGGGCTGAGAGGGTCAGGGCCCGGTAAGGACGCCGGGAGGAGGCTAGTCGAGATGAGGGAGATGGGGCGGGGTTTTGGTTGTGCATGGGGGTCTTTCTAGTGGGTGCTGGGGGAGCTAAAAACCATATTAGTTATTGAGAATGATTATCATTAAAGATATTCTAAAAGGTGAGAAAAACCAAGCATTCACCTAGAAAGCAGATCATGCGACAATTCCCCCAAGTCCTCTCGGTTGCAGCCCTTTCAGTGGCCCTTATAGCAGGCCCCCTAGCCGCAGCACCCGCCACCACTAACACCCCTGGGCACACTGCCGACGCCATCAGCCAGGTACAACCGGCTAGCGCAGACGAAGCCAGCCCCCGCACCGTCCTAGCTACCGAGCACACCGACGCCCTGGCCGTAGGGTTAGCCAACGGCCAGCTAGACCTCTTCACCTTCGCAGACCTGCCCGGCGCACCCCACACCCGCCTAGACCCGGCACAGACCACCTTCAACTTGCAAGACCGCCCTGAGACCCGCGTCCAGGTTCCCGCAGGGTTCGATTTCCTGGGAGAAGAAGGCAAAACCATCTGGCTAGCCCCTCAAACCCAGATAGCTGAGGTACTCTGGCCCGGCTGGAACACTGAGAGCATCCGCCCCGGTGAATTGGCAGGGGACACCATCAACTTGGAGCTGGTAAGAACCAAGGCACCCGAGGGTGGAGCCGTTGAAATATTCCAGTCCTCCCCCTTTGGTATCAGCCGGATCTTTAGCTCCAGCGAGAAACTACCTACCTACCAGCAGCCGGTAGGCGCACACGTTCACGCCAACTGGGCCTTTACCGCTACAGGAACCTACGAGCTAACCTTCCAGGCCAGCGCTACCCGCACAGATGGAACCTCCATCAGCGCCGAGCAGACCTACACCTTTGTCGTAGGCCAGCTACCTGACGATTCAGCCGACCAGGGTGAGCAGCCCCAGCCAGAGACCCTGAGCCCCGCACCAGAAGCACCGGCACCTACCTCTGCCCCAGAGGTAGCTACCCCTGCTTCTCCTGCCCCATCAGCCCCGGCACCTGCCCCGGAGGAAACCAGCGCAGCACCGGCCCCCACCCAAGATGCAGCTGAAACTCCTTCTGCTCCAGAAACAGAGTCTGCTGCCCCCGCTGGCGATGACCAGACCAGCCCTGCCACTCAGCCTGAAGCTCTGCCGCCGGTAAGCAACCCCAACCAGGCTCATCAGACCCCTGACTCACAGGCCCCTGCCTCCCAGGCACCAGCCCAGAGCCAGCCTCTTTCAGGGAGCACCCAGCAGAACCCCGCCCCCCAGAAGTGCCAGGCCACCGAAGAGCTCATTAAGCCTGCCCAGCAGGCTCAGGCCAGTGACGAAGGAACTATCAACCGGGCGTCCGCACCGACCCTAGAGAAGCCTGCCTTCACCATTCAACGGGCTGTAGACACCCGCACCGACCGCGCCACCAGTGGCCACTTTGATTTTGGTGCAGTTCTCAACGGCGGCAACCTATCAGCACAGATTAAGGACGACCGTACCTCCCCGGCCATCTGGAAGCAGCCCAGCGCTCTTACCTTCGTCCTCGGTGACGGCGCTAAAACCACCATGCCCGGCGGTATGGGGCACATTGCTCCGGCAGGGTCCGAGGTCTACCTCATTGGGGCAACCCAGCAGGCCACCGTACCTTGGGTTGGTTGGAACACCCAGAACCCTGAACTGGTTGCCCAGGCCGCTGGCCCCGCAACCCTCACCCTGACCGACATGCAGGGCCCCGGCCAGCTCTCAGTGTTCCTCTCCGGTAACTTCGGTTCAGCAGGCACCACCGTCTTCAATAAGGTCGGTGACTCCTTCTCTGTACCGTTGAACACCCACCAGCACGGGAACTGGGTCTTTACTGCCCCTGGCATCTACACTGCCACTCTCACCTGGTCTGCTCCCCTTAAGAATGGTCAGCAGGTCTCATCTAGCGGCACCCTTACCTTTGAGGTAGGCGATGTCAGCTCAGCACAGGCACCTCAGCAGCAAGGCCAGCCCCAGGAAGAGACCCAAGATCAGGGGAAGGCCACCCAGCAGGACGCCACCCCCAAGTCCACCTCTGATGGCGAGCAGAAGGGGTCAGTAGATCAGACCACCGGCATTGTGACTCGCCCTGATGGGTCACAGGTGCGCATTGTGGGCAAGACCGCTGATGGGCGCGACTGCACCTTGAGCGAAGAAGAATTGAAGCAGGCTCAGCAGGCTTCTGCTCGTGGCGAGCTAGCCTACACCGGTGCTTCCTCGGTGGGCACTGTAGTTGCAGCTGGCGCCCTGGCTCTGCTTCTTGGTGCCGGTGCTTTGATTGTTCTGCGTCGCCGTTCCGCTGGCCATGCAGCCTAAGCACCTGCCTGCCTGCCTCCCCCTTCTGTTAGCTTTTCTTCTAGCTTTAACCGGCTGTAGTGGGTTAGCAGAGCGGGGGCAGCAGGGGTTACAGGTGGTGGCCTCCACCCCGATTCTGGCCGATTTGGCCTCATCGATTGCCGGCGACAGGGCCCAAGTGACGTCCCTGGTGCCGGCAGGGGCCAACCCTCACACCTATGAGCCTTCCCTGCATGATGTGCGTCAGATAGCCTATGCCGATGTGGCTTTCACCAACGGCTTACTGTTGGAACAGCAAAAGCTGGTGCGCATGGTAGATGCCAACCTACCTCAAGACGCTATCTCGGTGGCCGTTGCTGAAGAGATTGAAAGCTACGGGGGTAAGCTCATCCCTATCGTTGAGGACGCTTCTTTAGACTCCATCTGGTTAGGTCTGCGTACCTCTGGTGCGCCTCGTGAAGCCGAGCTAGCCCGTGATGCTTCAGTTACCTTCCGGGCCACTGAGGCCAGTGGGCCGGGGCAGCTAGCAGCTTTCATTACTGGCACCTTTGGGTCGGTAGAGAAGGTGGCCGATTCGGGGGAAGGCGGGCATCATCATTCTGGTGCTTTGGGAGAGACTGCTCTTCCTCTCCAAGCTCACACCCACCTATCATGGGCATATACCCAGCCGGGTATATACTCTTTGAGTCTTGAAGCCCAAGCCCGCACCACTGAAGGCAACCCCCTTCCCGGGCTTAGAGACGTCCCCCCTACCCCCGTACATTTTGCGGTAGGTGTCTTACCTGATGCCCAGGTTCAGGCCATGGAAGAAGCAAGCGGTAAGCCAGTTACTGTGCTTGACGCTGGGCACGCTGATTTAACTGCTCAGCTAGATAGCGGCCAGCTAGTAATCCGCACCGATTCTGACGGTCAGGTCACCGAGTACGACCCGGCCACCACCGTCATCGCGGTGCCCTCCCGCACCTTACAGGAGCTTCCGGCCGGGCCCCAGTACCGCTTCCTCGGCAAACCAGGCGACCAGGTCTATCTTCTGGCCCAGGCAGTGCTAGGTAAGCACGTACACGGCGAAATTGACCCCCACATCTGGCATTCGGTGCCCAACGTCATGTCCACCGCCCAACTCATGCGCGATACTCTCATCGCAGCCGACCCCGCAGGGGCCGCCACCTACCGGGCTAATACTGAGGCCCTACTAGCTGAGCTAGAAGGAACTGATCAAGAGCTTCACCGCATATATGATCAGCTCCCCGACGCAGCTAAAAATCTGGTGACCACCCACGACGGTTACCGCTACCTGGCTTCAACCTACGGCCTAAATATTGCTGGCTATGTCTCGCCGGTGGCTGGTGTTGAGCCTAGCATCCAGCAGCGCGAGCGCCTGCGGCGCACTATCGACGATTTGGCTGTGCCTGCTCTTTATACGGAGCGCCGGTTGATGAATAGGACGCCGGTGCTCAAGCAGGTGGGTGATGAGGCTGGTGTGAGGGTTTGTGAGCTTTATTCCGATTCTCTTGATGCAGATGCGCCTAGTTATTCCCAGATGATGCTGACGAACGCGCAGATTATTACTGATTGTTCAGCTACTTCCCCTTAAGGATTTTTCTATGAAGACTTCTACTCGTTGTACTGCTGCCCTTGCTGTGGCGGCCTTGTTGGTGCCTACCTCCGTGTTGAGTTCGGTTGCTTATGCTGCTGAGGAGAATAAGAGCGCCCAGGAGCGTGCTTTGGAGCAGACTCTTTCTCCTGATGAGCCGGTGGTGACTGGTCAGCATGAGATTTCTGCTGGGCATGTTGATATGGGCCCGGCTTTTGTGGAGGGTTCTTGGGAGTTGATGTTCCGTGATGATTCGACTGCTGAGCCGGTGTGGCGTGATCCTGCGGAGGTGGTGCTTCGTGGGGATGATACTGCCATGATGTTGGTGCCTGATGATCCTCGTTATTCTTTTGTGCAGGCTAAGGCTGGTGATGAGGTGTATGTGATTCCGCAGACTGAGCTGGCTGGGGTGGTGTGGCCGGGTTGGAATACTCAGAACCCTCAGGTGGTGGAGCGTTTGGGTCGTGGGGTTACCTTCACTCTTGAGGGGGTGGAGGGCCCTGGCGGGTTCTCGCTGTATTTGGAGAACGGTACTTTCGGCGCCCCTGATGTGTTGTGGTCCTCTGATAATAGTGACCCTCAGGATATTTTTGTTGAGCCTAATGTGCATACTCACGCTAACTGGGTTTTCACTGCCCCTGGCGCCTATTATTTGACGGTGCGGGCTCATGCTGAGCTGGCTGATGGGACGGTTGTGAGTGATACTGCCCGTTTGCTTTTTGCTGTGGGTTCGTCGGTGAGTAATGAGCAGGTTTTTGCTGGGGCGGACGCTTTAGGTTCGGTTGATGAGGGCGCTACGGCGCAGGGGGGTGAGAGCTCATCTGCCGAGGGTGTTGCTTCTGCCCCTGCTGGTGATAGTTCGCAGGCTGGTGTCGAGGCTGAGGCCGGTGGGTCTGGTCTGCCGCTTGGTTTGGTTGTTGGTGGTGCTCTGCTGCTGCTAGGCCTCATTGTTGGGGGTATCTTGGTAGCTCGCCGTTCTGCCGCTGCTAAGGCTGAAGCCTTTAAGCACTCTACGGGGGCTCGTTCATGACCACCGCTTTACCTGATTTTACGCAGCAGGGTGTGGGTGCGGCGTCCGCCCCTACTCTTACTATCACCGACTTGCATGCGGGTTACCCGGGGCGGCCTGTGCTGACTGGTCTGAGTCTTACTCTGTGCCCCGGTGAGTTTGTGGGGCTGATTGGTGCTAATGGTTCTGGCAAGACTACCTTGCTGCGGTCTTTGCTGGGGCTGGTTCCTACGAGTAAGGGGCGTATTGATATTTTGGGGCTGCCACCCCTTAAGGCTCGCTCTCATATTGGTTATGTGCCGCAGAAGCATCTTTTTCAGTGGGATTTCCCTATTACTGTGGAAAATGCTGTGATGAGTGCCCGGACGCGGGCGATTGGTTGGTTTCGTCGCCCTGGTCGAGCGGACTGGCAGGCGGTTTATTCGGCTCTTGATAAGGCTGAGTTGACTGGGCTGAAGGATCGCCCTGTGGGTGAGCTTTCTGGTGGGCAGAAGCAGCGGGTGTTGCTTGCCCGTGCTTTGGCGTCCGCGCCGAAGCTTTTGTTGCTGGATGAGCCTTTTACTGGTGTGGATGCCCCTACCCAGGATTCTCTTAACCGTCTTTATCGGTCTTTGACGGCTGAGGGCATGACTATTCTCATGTCGACTCACGATATGGTGTCGGCCCGTAACTGGTGCAGCCGCATTGTGGGTGTGCGCGGTGATTTAGCCGTTGATGCCCCTGCCCAGCAACATAGTGTCGAGGAGCTTTATGCTTTCTTGCACGGACAACACGAAGGCTGTGAGTTAGCCCTATGATTACTCCTCTGGAATTTGTTCAAGATCTTTTCAACCCTAATCTGGCGTTTCTGGCGCGTGCGCTGGCGGCGGTGGTGATTGCTTCTCTGATTACGGGGCTGGTGGGTTGCCATGTGGTCATGCGCGGCATGGTTTTCATTGGTGATGCTGTGGCTCACTCGGTTTTTCCGGGTTTGGCGGTGGCTTTTGTGGTGGGTGGTTCTTTGGTGCTGGGCGGTTTGGTTGCTGGTGTGGTGACTGCTGTTCTGGTGGCAATTTTTAGCCAGAATCAGAAGCTTAAAGAGGATTCGGTGATTGGTATTTTCTTTGCTGGGGCTTTTGCTTTGGGTATTACTATCATTTCTCTTGCCCCGGGGTATTCGGGGTCGGTGCAGGACTTTTTGTTTGGTTCCATTGTGGGTATTTCTAGTGCGGACGTTGCCCAGGCGGCGGTGATTGCCGCGGTGCTGGCGCTGGTTTTGGGTCTTTTCCATAAGGAGATTGTGGCGGTGTCTCTTGATAAGGAGAGTGCTCGGGCTGCGGGTTTGCCGGTGTTGGCTCTGGATATTTTGCTCTATGTGGTGGTGACGGTGTCTGTTGTGATTTCTTTGCAGACTTTGGGTAATGTGCTGGTGCTGGCTTTGCTGGTGATACCGGCGGCTACGGCCCGGCTGCTCTGCTCTACCTTGGGGCGCATGATGGTCTTTGCACCGGCCTTCGGGGCGGTGACGTCAACGGTGGGGCTCTATCTTTCCTGGGCTTTCAACCTGCCTACTGGCGGTGTCATCGTGCTGACTATGATTGCCGGGTTCCTGCTCTGCTGGGCGGCTAGTCGGATCTTTCAGGGGAACTTTAGCGTCAAAAGCGCGGTTCCTGGGTAGGGATCGGCAGGGGTTGGGGGCATCTTCTGTAAAGAAGTTGTCCTTATCTTGCTTTTGTTCCCTGCCCTGGGAAAGATAGTGAGTGAACTATTATCGAGCGATTGAAGGATGAGACATGATTTTCATTGTTGTGAAGTTTCAGGTGAAGGACGGCGACCGCGAGGGCTTTTTGGCTGCAACTCGTGAGTTCACTGAGGCTACCCGCGCTGAGCCGGGTAATAAGTGGTACGAGTGGTCTTTGAGCGTGGAGAACCCCAATGAGGTAGTTCTGATTGAGGCTTTTGAGGACGACGCTGCGGAAGCTCATGTGGAGTCTGAGCACTTCGCTCAGGGTATGGAGTCTATCCGTCCTTGGCTAACTGCAACCCCCAAGATTCTTTCTCGTGCCGTTGAGGGCGATGGCTGGGATGAGATGGAAGAGCTGAAGGTTTCTTAGTCTTTTCTTCACGAGCTTTCTGAAGAGAAGGGTGATGGGACCGGCCTCCCCCACTGTCCTCGTTACGGGTGCCACAGGTTTCTTGGGTAAATATGTGGTGCAAGAACTGTTGGATCATGGGTATCGTGTTCTTGCTGCTGGGCGTAACCGGCAGCGGCTAGCTAGTTTGCAGGGCCCTGGTGTTACTACCTTTGCGGGCAGTCTTACTGAGCTTTCTCGCCAGCAGGTGAGCTTTGATGGTGTGGTTCATTGTGCGGCGCTTTCAACCACCTGGGGCAGCCGTGAAGAGTTTTATCTTCATAATGTTCTGGGGTTGCAGCAGGTGGTTGATTTTGCCAAGCGCAGTGGGGCTCAGCGTTTGGTGCATATTTCTTCCCCTAGTATTTATGCCCAGCGTGGGGATCGTTTGAATATTCGTGAGGACGAGTACGATCCGGCTAATACTCTGACCAACTATATTTGGAGTAAGTTGCGCTCTGAGGAGCTCCTTGCGGCGGTTGATTCTCAGGAGCTAGAAACTGTTGTGTTGAGGCCGCGGGGGCTCATGGGTGCTGAGGATCCGAGCATTGTTCCTCGTTTTCTTGCTATTAATGCCAGGTTCGGTGTTCCTCTGGTCAATGAGGGTGCCCATCTGATTGATTTGACCTGTGTGCAGAATGTTGCTCTGGCCTGCCGTCTTGCTATGGAGTCCCCGCAGGCTGTAGGTGGAACCTATAACATTACGAATGGGGAGCCGCGGCCCTTTAAAGAGCTGGTTGATTTTATGTTTGACCGGTTGGGGCAGCCGGTGCGGTATCGCAGGGTCAGTGAGGCTGTACTGTATGGGGGTGCGGCGGCTCTTGAGGGCTTGTACCGTACCTTTAATTGGGTGGCGGAGCCTCCTTTGATGCGGTATAGCGTCTGTACTGTTGCTTATGCCCAGACCCTTGATATTAGTCGTGCCCGTGAGGATCTGGGCTATTGCCCGCAGGTGCCTCTTGATCAGGGGATTGAGAGTTCTGCTGCGGCCCATCGTGGGGTAGGGCCGTCATTTTAGGGGCGGGTGTGGTTTTCTAGGGCTGCGGTGTAGACCGCTAGTAGCTTGTCAGTAAAGTTTGTTTGTTGGGCTCGTTGCCTCTCATCGAGGGTTGCTTGGCTTAGTTTTTGCACCATTTCTGGTGCGGACGCCAGCCGGTTGAGGGTGTGCGCTAGCCCTTGTTCGTGGGGGTTGGGGGTGCAGAGGGCCCCAGCTGGGGGGACGACTTCTGCTAGGTCTGGGTCGCAGTAGATGATGGGTAGGCCGGTGGCTATGGCTTCGAGCATGACCATGGGCTGGTTATCAAAGTCGTGGGAGCTTGAGACGAAGACGTGGTTTTCTTGCATGGCGGTGAGCACTTCGCTCTGCGGTACTCCCCCGTGTACTGTCACTTTTTCTTCTAGCTGGTGGTGGGCTATGAATTCTTTGACCTGGTTGAGGGCCATGCCGTCACCGTACATGTTGACCTGTAGGGGTGCTTTTAGCTGGGTGAGGGCGCCGAGGAAGACCAGGGGGCGTTTTTCTGGGGAGACTCGCCCGCACCACATGATGCGCAGGGGTTCTGTTCCGTCGTACTGCCGGGCTTCTGCGTGGGTGAGGGCCTGGGTGATGGAGGGTTCGATACCGTTGGAGATGATGGTTAGGGGCTTGTAGACCCCTTGTTCTTGGAGTTTGTGGGCAAAGTGGGCTGAGGGGACGATGACCTGGTCGGCGGTGTTGGCTTGAACGACCATGCTACGCCACATGTTACGGGCTGCGCGGGTGCGAGTGTAGGGTTGCCCCGGCTTGATGTGCACCCCTTGGTGGCTCATGGTGCGGTGGTGTAAGCGTTCGTAGATGCTTGTGGTGATGGTGGGTACTGGTAGTACTTTGCTCATGTAAACATCGAGTCTGCCGTGCATGGTTTGCACGAGGGGGATTTTTAGTGTGTGGGCTGCGCGGATTCCGGCGAAGGCTACGAACATTTCTGAGTGCACGTGGATAATGTCAGGTTTGATCTCTTGTAGGGCTGAGAGTGTGGCCTTATAGACTCGGCGCGGCGACCAGGGCAGGGGGTATCCTCCTGGTTTTATGAAGGGGTGGGTGGGTAGGCCGATAATATCTGGGTTGTCGTTGGGTTCGGTGAGGGGGCAGAGCACTGTGACCTGGTGCCCGAGGACTTGGAGTGCTTCTTTTTGGGCTTTGATGGATGTTTGGGCCCCGCCGAGTGTGGGCAGGTAGTAGTCGGTCAACATGGCTATGTGCATGTTTATCATTCTATGTAGATTCTGTGGGTCTAGGCCGGTGGTCTTGACTAGAATGGGTAAGGGGCGTTTTGTGCGTCCTCACTTTTACTGCCTACGACCGGGGAGCCAGATGACTTTGCCGAATGCCGCCCAGGCCCACCACGATGAGCATCTTGATGCTGATCATACGTCGGTTTCGCTTGCTGTTTCTACGGTGATTTTGGCTTTGCGCCGTAAGGAGGGCGAGTCGCATCATTCTCTGTGGCTGCCTCTGGTGCGTCGTTTGCGGGAGCCCTATAAGGGCCAGTGGGCTTTGCCGGGTGGGCCCTTGCACCCTGATTTGTCGCTTGAGGAGGCTGCTGGTTCTACCTTGAAGCGGGCTACTGGCCTGGTTCCGGGCTATTTGGAGCAGCTCTACGCTTTTGGGGATGTGCACCGCACTCCTGACTATAAGATTATGCGTGAGGGCGGGTCTTTGCCGCTCCCTTCTGAAGAAAATACACATGAGCGGGTAGTGTCGGTCATTTATTGGGCTTCTATTCCTCAAACCGAGGTGAATCGTACTCGTGTGCACGAGAATATTCGCTGGTTCCCGGTCGATGAGCTACCTATTTTGGCTTTTGACCATAATGAGATTATTGAGTACGCCCTCTACCGCCTGAAAAATAAGGTGGAGTACTCCCGTATTGCGCATTCTTTTTTGGGTGAGGAGTTCACTCTTGCCCAGTTGCGGGAGGTGTACGAGGCGATTTTGGGTCGGGCTCTTGATCCGGCGAATTTCCGCCGTCAGATTGCGGCGTCTAAATCTATTATTGATACAGGTAAGCGTGTTGAGGGCACCCGTCACCGCCCCCCGCGTCTTTACCGTTACAATCACTCACGTGCTTTTGCGGATCAGGGCCCTTTGGGTATGTACCGCGAAGCTGCTTATAAGGCCGAACAGGGGAAATAATTTTGATGAAGCGTCTTGCGCCCTTAGCTGCAGTTACTCTTCTGGCGTTGACCGCTTGTGGTTCTGGCACAGAGCCAGCCCCAGAAGCGACGACAGCTATCACCTATACCGATGGTATGACTGCCACTGTAGTTTCAGTGAAGTCGGCCAATACTTTTACCGCCAGTTTTGATGGGGTTGAGAAAGAGGTCCGCCTGATTAACACTGCTGCTCCTTCTGAGAATGGTGTGGCACTGTCTAATAATTGTTTGGTGGAAGAGTCCACGTCTTTGCTGGCTGAGAAGTTGCCTGAGGGTAGCCAGGTGACCTTGCATTTTGATGAGTCGCAGCGTGGGGCGACCGGCTATGTTGAGGCTGCGGTCTATGCCGGGGACGCTTTCATTAACCGTGATATGGCGCGGGCTGGGCTAGTTTCTACTACTTTCACTACCGCCACGGATGAGTTCTACGGCGAGGTTTCTCAGGCCCAGCAGGAGGCCGCTCATGAGGGCTTGGGTCTGTACTCAAAGGATGTCGAGTGCACTATTCCTGCCCAGATTCAGCAGCAGAAGGCTCTTGTAGAGGATGCCCGGTCTTGGGAGGTTGATACGTCACCGGAGGCTTCTGCCGAGCAGAGGCAGCGTGAAGCTGAGCGCCAGCGCGTCTACCAGGATGCTTCTCGTTTTTATAGGGAATTGGAGGGCCAGACTAAGGCTCCTGCCCAGTGGGTTGGTTCTATTGTTACCCTCGATGCTCTTGAGAGGCAGCTTGAGGATTTCCGTATGCTTCTGGGTGATGATTTCTACCCTGAGAACGGCACGAGCGTGAACCAGCAGAAGAAGGCTGAGTCGGAGGCTGTTCCGGTTCGCCCTGGTTCTTAGAGTCGTTTTAAATAAGGCCGGGTGCTGGCCGTCCCTCTGTATAAGAGCGGACGCCAGCACCCGGCTTTTTAGCTATGCGCAGGGCGCAAGGGGTTTAGGCTTCGGGGATGACCAGGCCCTTGGTCTGGGATACGGCGCGGTCGAAGCGGGCTGCGACGTCTTCCCAGTTGACGATGTTCCAGAAGGCTTTGACGTAGTCAGCCTTGACGTTCTGGTAGTCCAGGTAGAAGGCGTGTTCCCACATATCCAGCTGTAGGACAGGAATCAGGGCGACGGAGATATTGCCCTGCTGGTCGTAGAGCTGCTCGATGATTAGACGCTTACCGACGGTGTCCCAGGCGAGGATTGCCCAGCCGGAGCCCTGGATGGTGAGGGCTACGTTTTCGAAGTGGGCACGGAAGCCGTCGAAGGAGCCGAAGTCGTTGTCGATGGCTGCTGCTAGTTCGCCAACGGGCTTGTCGCCGCCCTCGGGTGAGAGGTTCTTCCAGAAGACGGAGTGGTTGGTGTGGCCGCCCAGGTTGAAGGCTAGGTCTTTGGAGAGCTTGCCGATGTTAGCGAAGTCGCCCTTTTCGCGGGCTTCTTCCATCTTTTCTAGGGCGGTGTTGGCGCCGCCGACGTAGGTGGCGTGGTGCTTGGAGTGGTGCAGCTCCATGATGCGTGCTGAGATGTGGGGTTCGAGGGCTGCGTAGTCGTAGTCGAGTTCAGGCAGTACGTACTTCTCTGACATGGTCTTTCCTTTCGTTGAAGGCCCTTCTTTGGGTCTTTCTGGGTTTAACTCTACACAGTGGGGTGGGTAAGGCACGAGAAGTTACTTGATAAGTTCCCTTATTTAGCCCTGGGCAAAATAGGTGACACCAGGAAGCGCGGACGCCAGCAGCAGGTTTTCCACAGTTTTCCACTTAAGAGCCAAGAAAGTTATCCACAGGTGGGGATAAATCTGGGGATATTCGAATTACACAGCCGAGGGTTTCGAAGATGTTCGAGAATTCCTAGGGTAAAGCAGGGAAGAACAAGGGCTGGGGTTCGAAAGTACATGGGTGTTGTTCGAAAATAACACCAGTGTCACTTATCCACGGGTGTGGATAAGGCTTGTGGAGAACCCCTCTTGAAGCCCTGGAATCGGGGTTTTTATGCACTTTCTGCCAGCTTTACCCACAGGGTCAAGGGGTTTTCCACCCTTTAAGTGGATATTGTTCACAGACTTATCCACAGGTGGGGATAAAGTGGCAGGTCGCTTCCCCACTGCCCCCAAAGACCCTTGGTAACTAGCTCTACCGCAGAGTCTTAGCCAGGAGCGTCCGCACCACTCTGGGGATAACCCTTGTGGATAAAGAAGAACCCCACCCCCTAGCCGAGGGTGGAGTTCTTATAACCTCTAGGTGAAGCCGGCCTACTACTTTTTAGTCCTCATCAAAAAGTTCGACATTCCGCACAGTGATAACTTCACTGGGCTTATTGCCCAGCACCGACTCGCCAATCTTTGCCAGGGACTTAATCTGACGGTTATTGAGCTGGTCAAAAACAATCTTCCGCACAGCCTCCACGTGACCAGGAGCAGCCTCCTGCACCTTAGCTAGACCACCTGGGAGCAAATGGCAGATGGAGACACGGCGGTCTTTAGCCCAAATGCTGCGCTCTACAAAATTATCTTTCTCTAACCGGGTTACTACGCGGGAGAGACGAGGTAGCAGGGTGTTAGTGTGCCGGGCCAGATCGGTCATAGTCAGCTTGTGCTGGGGAGCTTCTGAGAGCATGGCAAGCACCATATACTCAACGAAGCTCAGATTTGAATCCTTCTGTAGCTGATGTTCTAGCTGCCCAGGCAGATTAAACATGATAGATGAGATAAAGAGCCAGCCTTCACGCTCTTCTTCATTGAGCCAACGGGTTGTATCTTTGACGGCTAGGGGGGATTCTTCGCTCATGGTTCCTCTGGTCAGTACAGGGTGTGTAGGGGATACGGGGGGCATCTACCTAGTCTAAGTTTCTTCTGAAATAGTTTCTGCTTGAGTGTGCTCGTGTTGGTGAGTTTAGGGAAAAATATAGAATATTCTGGGCTAATTTTTACCCTGTGTCTCAAGAGGCACCCCATGAGCCCGGTTGTTAATATAGCCAGCTGCCAAAGATGCACCCCCATCACGTCACCGCCATCCTTACCTTGTTAACCGCCCAGATTTCGGCATTAGCTGAACTTAAGGCGCATAATGGAACCTAAAGCAAGCGAACACACACACTTGACCTAAGGAGAGGCATGTCTGAAGCGCCTCATACGGACCCGCTCTTTTCCCGAGGATCCTACGCAGAAACTAGCCGCATCTCAGAAATTATGCGCAAAGAATCGATAGGCGGTTTCATTCTTCTTGCCGCCACCGTCCTGGCGGTCGTACTGGCTAACACTCAGGCAGCCAGCTTCTATGAAGGCATCAGAGACACCGAGCTTGGGTTCAATATCCCCGGGTTTAGTCACCTGATGATGAATGTTCACCTCTGGGCAGCCGATGGCTTACTGACGGTCTTTTTCTTCCTGACCGGCCTGGAGCTGAAGAAAGAGTTCGCAGTAGGCGATTTGCGTGACCCGGGTAAGGCTATCGTTCCGGTTGCTGCCGCCTTCGGTGGTGCTATGACCCCAGCTATCATCTATTTCGCTATCAATCACGGCAACGAGACAGCCGTTCACGGTTGGGCTATTCCCGCAGCTACCGATATCGCTTTCGCCGTGGCCGTCTTAGCCGGTGTAGGAACCTTCCTGCCTGCGGGTCTACGCACCTTCCTGCTGACCTTGGCTGTTGTCGATGACCTCATCGCCATCGTCATTATTGCCCTCTTTTACACCAGCAACTTCCACGCCTGGTACCTGATTGCCTCTATTCTTCCTATCGGCCTCTATTTCTGGGTGACCCACAAACATGAGAAGCTCTTCCACGATCACAAGTGGGCTGCCTGGGTTATCTTGCTGCCGCTAGGTATCGTCACCTGGGCACTCTTCCTTGAATCTGGTATTCACGCCACCATCGCCGGTGTTATTCTGGGCTTCTGTGTGCCTGTGCACATGACCGGCCAGACTAAGCAGGCTGAGGCCAATGCTTCTTTGGCTGAGACTCTAGAGCACCGCTGGCGCCCGCTGTCCACCGGCATCTGTGTGCCTCTCTTCGCCTTCTTCTCAGCGGGTGTGGCCGTGGGTGGCTGGGAGGGCCTGCGCACCGCCCTGGCTGATTCGGTAGCTATCGGTATTATGGTCGGTCTAGTTATCGGTAAAACTATCGGTATTACCGGTACAACCTGGCTCATTACCCGCTTCCGCGGGGTTAACCTGGACCCCGATATCAAATGGGTGGATGTTATCGGTCTAGCGGTGACCGGTGGTATCGGCTTCACCGTTTCCATGCTGGTTGCTGAGCTCTCTTTCGAGACCGGCTCTATCCACACCGAGGACGCCAAAATCGGTATCATGATTGGCTCTGCTGCCGCCGCTATCTTAGGTGCCACGATTCTCTCAATCCGCAATAAGCACTACAAGCAGGTTGCGCTCAAAGAAACTATCGACGAAAACAAGGACGGCATACCCGACGTCTTTACCGACGATACGCACGCACCCCGCCCCACCGTCTAGCACCCTCACCGAGACAGGTAGACTCAAGGGTTCAGGGAGCTCACTTTTGAGGACGCCGCCGCCCGCCACCTTGCTCTAAGGCAGAGATGGCGAGTGGCGGCGTCCTGGTTTTATCCCACTAATTCGAATGATGTATTTACCCCTTTTGAAGATGCTGCTGTGAGGTCTTGGGGTTGGGTGATTATTGTGGCTGTGGCAGGTCAGGCGTGCCACGATGCGGGGCTTAGCACCGGTCAAACGTATAGAAGAAGGGGCAACACGCCATACGGGGGTAAAAAATTTTTATAGATAGATAAAATTTGTACTACTTGTGGCTGATTTTGTTTGACCTTGCCAGACCCAAATTAGGGGGCAATAAACCCCACCTGCCTGCCCTTTATCCCCTTTTATGCCTACAGAATCTCAGGTTTTGCAAAGGTTGAGCTGGCATACTTGGTGTAGTAGGCCTGGAAGAGTTTGGGCTGACAGGCCTGCGATTCAGAGTATGAGTGTGTTTCAAATTTATCGTCTCTGATAGCTGCCCGCAGGGGTGTGGGCAGTAAAACTGAAGTGGAGGCGAGCCCCCTGGGAAGGGCTCGGCTCCACTTTTCTTTTACCCCTTTCTTTGAGTCCCAGTACAGTAGATACGAAACACTCGTCTTGACAAGGAGAGCCCATGGCTGTTGATTCGCAGCACACCCAGATTAAAGAGACTGCTTTTGCGCTGGCCCGCAAGTTTGGTTGGGCTCTGGAGTATAACGGCGGGCTAGAACTTGACGGGGAGTTCCTTGACGATGCTGACCTATCTATAGAGCGCACCGAGGACGGCCTGCAGGTAGAGTATGTGCTCAATATCAGCTACGCCGATTCCACCGCCTACGGGTACACGTTCACTCGGGAGTCTGCCAGCGCACCAGTCTCTACCTTTGGGGTGGGCGCTTTTGGTCAGGACGCAGGCGGGCAGGCGCCTGCCGCCAGCAGCCTGGGTGCGGGGGCTAGTTTTGGGTTGGGGTCTTTTGCTACAGAGGGTTTACCGGGTGAGAATGCTGTGACCTTAGCTGAGAAGTATTACATCACCACTCTTGCTGAGCTGATTGAGGCGGCGGAGGAGAAGCTAACCACTCTGGCTCTCTAGAAAAGGTTTTCATCCTGTGCGTGCCTTCTAGGCATCGCACCATCCAAAAGGTAAGGTTACTTAAAATTCCTTTGATTCCAGGAAGGTTGCCATGGCTGACTTTACCTACACCGCCGTTTACCCCTACGATGAAGACACTGTGCGTACCTGGTTTTTGCGCCCGGGCGCCCTGACTCGGGCGACTCCTCACTGGGCTGGCTCCGTCACCGAAGAGGGCAATCCGAACGATCTGGGAAGTACCGCTCGTACCAGGGTGGCCCTGCCGCTGACCTCGGGTCTACTGACCCTACCCTGGACGGCCCGCCATACCCGGGCGTCCGCAGATTCCTTCACTGATGAAATGGTCCGCGGCCCCTTTTCTTCCTGGGAGCACACCCACGATTTTCTGTCGACGCCGGGCGATACGGTGGTGCGCGACAGTATTACCTTCACAGCTCTTCCCACGCTGCCCGCACCCGCGGAAAAGGTAGGAGCTGCGGCTGAACGGCTTGCTCGGGCAGCGGCTCAAAAGCAGCTAGAGAAAGTTTTTGCCGCCCGCAAGCGCCGAATCGGTGCTGATCTTGATTTTCAGCAGCGCTATGAAAGTGCCCCCCCTGACGGTAGTGGTTGCGGGCGCGTCCGGCATGGTGGGGCACCAAGTGGTTGCCCTGTTGACCGGGGGCGGGCATAGGGTGCGCACGCTGGTGCGCCGCGCACCCGAGGCTGAGCACGAGTTCCGTTGGGATCCGTCTGCTGGTGAGGTTGATACCGCTGCTTTTGAGGGTGCGGACGCCGTAATTCATCTGGGCGGGGCCAGCATCAACCAACGCTTTACCGAGGAGAATAAGAAGAAGATTCTTACCTCCCGTGTTGAGTCCACGACTCTGCTGGCGACTACCCTGGCCAACCTGGTGCGGCAGAGGGGTGCGGACGCCGCCCCGCGCGTTTTTGTCTGCGCTTCTGCGGTGGGTTTCTACGGCTCTGACCGGGGCCAAGAGATACTCACCGAGGATCAGGACGCCGGGAGCGGCTTCCTGGCGCAGGTATGCCAGGCGTGGGAGGCAGCCTGCCAACCTGCTCGTGAGGCTGGACTTCGAGTAGTTAACGTGCGCACCGGCCTGGTGCAGTCTGCCCTGGATGGTATGTTGTGCCTGCAGCTTCCGGCTTTCTTGAGCGGGACCGGTGGTTGGATTGGTTCGGGTGAGCAGGTGCAGAGCTGGATTAGCCTGGATGATATTGCCGGTATCTATGTGCATGCGGTGCTTACCGAGAAGCTGGAGGGGCCGGTCAACGCGGTGGCTCCCACGCCGGTAACGGCGAAGACCCTGGCAAAGACGGTGGGTAGGGTGCTGCGCCGCCCCGTCCTGCTCCCTATTCCGTCCGCTGTGCCTGCCTTACCCCTGGGGCGGGAGGGAGTTCGTGAGTTGGCGCTAGCTAGTCAGCGGGCCAGCGCCGATAAGCTTCTGGCCAGTGGCTATGTTTTCTTTGAGCCGGAGCTCGAATCTGCCCTGGCTCATGAGCTCACACAATAGGGCGTATTATTGTTCACCGAAATATCACCCTAATACGTCAGCGAAGCGGCACTGAGCGGGATATTCTATTGAGTGATACACATCATTCATTCACGAGCGAAAGCTAAACATGCACTCTTCTCTCTCACGCCGTTTAGCTGGTTTAGCGACCAGTGGCGCAACCCTTCTTGCCCTCGTTATTGTTCCTATGCCCAGTGCTGGTGCAGCTGACACCACCACCTTGACTCTGCTGAACATTAACGACTTTCACGGTCGTATCTCTACTAGCACTGCGATGGGTCTAGCTAACACTATTCAGACCGAGCGCGCGGCAGCTGATGGTTCTTTGCTGCTGTCTGCTGGTGATAATGTGGGCGCTTCCCTCTATGCTTCTAGTGTGCAGAAGGATCAGCCCACCCTGGATTACCTGAATGCCCTGGGCCTTTCTGCTAGTGCGGTGGGTAATCATGAGTTCGATGCGGGTATAAATGATTTGCTGAACCGTATTATCCCTGCTTCTTCTTTCACTTACTTGGGTGCTAACGTCCTTAAGACTGACGGCACCCCCGCCCTGGAGCCCTACTACACCACTGAGGTCAATGGCACCACGGTGGCTGTGATTGGTGCTGTCACCACTGAGACTCCGCAGCTCACTGACCCCTCAGCGCTGGCGTCCGTGCAGTTTACCGACCCTATTGAGGCTGTGAATATGTACGCCGACCAGCTCTCTGACGGCGATGTGAGTAACGGTGAGGCTGATGTGATTATCGCTGAGTACCACGAGGGTGTAGACACCTCAGCTCCTGCTTCTGATGCGATTATCACCCAGACCAGTGCCGAGGTTGATGCTATCTTTACCGGCCACACTCACCAAGAGTATGTGATTGATGGTGCTGTGCCTGGCCAGGCAGGCAAGACTCGCCCCGTGATTCAGACCGGCAACTACGGCGATAACTTGGGCAAGGTTGTGCTGACCTTGGATGCTGAGCAGAATGTGATCGCCTATTCTTCTGAGCTGGTTAAGCGCATGGACGCCCCAACCGCCGAGCAGATTGCAGCTGACCCTGTGCTGGCGCAGGTTAACACCATCGTTACTGAGGCTAACGCCTACGCTACTGAGCAGGGTTCTGTGATTGCAGGCCAGGTCAGTGCCCCTATCACCACTGGGTTTAACTCCGCTAAGGATGCCCAGGGCGGCTTTGATATGCGCAACTATGAGTCCACCATGGGTCACCTGGTGGCAGATATGTACCTGGCGGCTGCTAACTCTACCGGCCGCACCCCTGCCGATATCGGCATCGTTAACCCCGGTGGCCTGCGCGATGAGCTGCCCGGGGGCCTACGCACCTCGCTGGGGTTGGCGGTTAACAAGAATGTGCGCGTCATGGACGTCGTCAATGTGACCCCCTTCGCCAACAACCTCTGGACGACCGAGCTGACCGGTGCCCAGCTCAAGGCTGTGCTTGAAGAGCAGTGGCAGCGCAATTCAGCAGGTGAGATGGCTACCCGCCCTTACCTGCAGCTAGGGTTCTCTTCTAACGTCACCTACACCTACACTGGTTCCCCCGATGCTGAGGGGTATGCAACTCGCGGTTCTAACGTGCTCGATGTGTATGCGAACGGCACAAAGGTTGAGGACGCCGATACCTACACCGTCGCTGTCCCCAGCTTCTTGCTAGGTGGCGGCGACAACTTTAGCACCCTCGCTCAGGGCGCTAACGCTAAGGACACCACCCTGGTCGATTCAGATGCTTTCGTTTCTTACGTCAAGCAAGCTGGCACCCTTGAACCTAACTTCGCCAAGCAGGCTGTGCGCGTAACAGACCTTGCTGAGAGCTACGATGTGAACGGCACTCTTACCTTCACCCTCTCTGACCTGAATGTTCGCAGCTACGGCGCACCTGCTCTGACTGAGCTGAAGATTGCCGTGGGCGGCCTTGAGGTTGGCACCGTCGCTGTTGCTGAGGACGGCAGCGCGGCAGTTTCCCTGAATCTGGCAGGTAGGGGCATCACCAATGGCGCCCACGACATCGTGCTGACTGATGCGACTGGTGTGGCTGGTACTACCGTCCGCCTCTCAGCCAACTTCACCGGTGCGGTTGCCGAACCCACCTCTGCCCCCTCTGAAGAACCCACTCCCGCTCCTTCTGAAGAGCCGACTGTAGCTCCCAGCCAAGAGCCCACCGTTGCTCCCTCTCATGAGCCGACCGCTGAGCCCACCACCGAGCCGACCGTAGCTCCTAGCTCCGAGAGCACTGTTGTTGCACCTGCCCCCTCAGCTACCGCTTTTGAGTACGAGAACTGCGCCGCCGTGTGGGATGACTTGGGTCGCTCCATCAAGTCCGACGAGGCAGGCTTCCACCAGGGCCTGGACGCCGATAAGGACGGCGTAGGGTGCGAGCAGGACCCCAACTACACCAACAAGGCTGAGGACGGCAGCGCCATCAAGTCCTCTACCTCTTCTTCGGGTAGCAGCTCCTCCGGCAACCTGGCTAACACCGGTTTCACCGCCTCTATGATTGCTGGCGCGGGCGCCCTGACCCTGTTTGCCGGTGGCGCTGCCCTGGTAGCTAACCGCCGCCGCAAGGCCTAGAAGTTTACACCGCAGGCTCCACGCCCTAGAACGGTGAACACCTAGTCTGCCCTCACGAAGGGACCAGATTACTCCGCATTGTATGTGTTGTGTACAAGGACTATCGGAGTAATCTGGTCCCTTCTCTTTCTTCTGCCCACTACCATGGACACTATGCCCCTCGATTACCTTTCCACCCCCGCCCTATCGCCTACACGCACACTTGCCGCGGGCGTCCTCACCGCCGAGCAGACGGGAACCCAGCTCAGCCTCTTCGGCTGGTTCTTCTACCCCCTGCTCTTTCTCGCAATGGGCCTGGCTATCTTCTGCGTGCTCACCGTGCATCGCCAGCCTCACCTGAGTGAGACGCAGAAGCTCAAGTGGCTGCTCTTCACCCTCTTTATCCCCATCGTGGGCCCCCTCGCCTACTGGCTGCGCATGCGCTCTGACCGGCGCGAGCACACCGAAGGCACAACCGCTCACTCTGAGAGCGAACCGGCGGCGCAGTAGGTAGCGCAAGAAGCGGGCAGGCGTAGAGTGAAAGGTGACAGCACCACCTCATTCAGGAGACTCTATGCCTATCACCGTCAAAGCCCTGCAAAAATTTGGCCCCGACCAGCCCTTCAAGATCACCGAAATCGAGCGCCGTGACCCCCGCGAAGACGATGTGGTCATTAAAATCGAGGCAGCCGGTATCTGCCATTCTGACATCCACACCATCCGTAACGAGTGGGGTGAGGCCCACTTCCCCCTGGCTGTAGGTCATGAAATTGCGGGTACGGTTGAGGCTGTTGGCTCTGCCGTCACCAAGTTCAAGGTGGGCGACCGTGTGGGTGTTGGCTGCCTGGTCAACTCCTGCGGCAAGTGCGAGCAGTGCGCCGCCGGGTTCGAGAACAACTGCCTGAACGGGGCGGTGGGCACCTACAATTCCAAGGACGTGGACGGCACCATCACCCAGGGTGGCTACTCCCAGAAGGTCACCGTCAATGAGCGCTTCGTTCTGCGTATTCCCGACGCCCTGGACTTCGACGTGGCAGCACCCCTGCTCTGCGCCGGCATCACCACCTACTCACCCCTGGCCCGCTGGGGCGTTAAGCCCGGCATGAAGGTTGCCATCTTGGGCCTGGGCGGTCTGGGGCACATGGGCGTGCAGATTGCCGCCGCCATGGGCGCCGAGGTCACCGTGCTCTCCCGCAGCCTGAAGAAGGCGGACGCCGCCGCCAAGCTGGGTGCCGCCCGCACCCTGGCTACCACCGACGAGGGTTTCTTCACCGAACACCGCGGTGAGTTCGACCTGATCCTCAACACCATCTCTGCCCCCATCGACCTGGATTCTTACCTGGGCCTGCTTAAGCCCCGCGGTATCCTCTCGGTGGTGGGCCTCCCCCCGGAGGCCCTGGAGATTCACATGAACCGCCTGATTGGGGGCGGCAAGGTGCTCACCGGCAACAACATCGGCGGTATTCCCGAAACCCAGGAAATGCTGGACTTCTGCGCCGAGCACGGCATCGGCGCTGTGATTGAGAAAATCGGCGTGGACGAGGTTGATGCCGCCTATGAGCGTGTTGTGGACGGTGATGTGCAGTTCCGCGTGGTTATCGACACCGCAACCTTCGACAGCGCTGAGGTCAGCGCTTAGCCGACCACCGGCGTCCTGATCTGGAGGTAGCTCAGACCCCGCCCGCTAAAGTGTGTGCGGGGTCTTAGCCTGCCTAGGGCCGCCGGGCAGTATTCTTAGGAACAAGACAACCTATGTGTTCCTGAAGGAGATTTCTATGGCCGGCGGTTTAGCGGCTCTCTTAGATGATGTGGCAGCTCTTGCCAAGCTTGCTGCGGCAAGAGCGGACGACGTGGCGGCAGCAGCAGGCCGCGCCAGTGTTAAGGCTGCCGGTATGGTGGTGGACGACGCCGCCGTCACCCCGCAGTATGTGCGCAATATTGAGCCTAAGCGCGAGTTGCCCATCATTAAGAAAATTGCGGTCGGTTCCTTACGGAATAAGCTGGTTTTCATTCTTCCGGCTGCGCTGTTGCTGAGCCAGTACCTGCCGTGGATGCTCACTCCCCTACTCATGTTGGGCGGCTCTTACCTCTGTTTTGAGGGTGCTGAGAAGATTATTGAGATGTTCTCGAAGAAGGGCCATGCTACCGAAGATGTACCGGCTGTGGTGCAGGGTGAGGATGCTGAGAAGAAGATTATCTCGGGGGCTGTGCGCACTGACTTTATTCTGAGTGCCGAGATCATGGTGATTGCCCTGAACGAGGTTGCCTCTGAGGGTTTCTGGGCCCGCGCCGCTATTTTGGCTGTGGTGGGTATTGGCATCACCTTGCTGGTCTATGGTGCTGTGGGCCTGCTGGTGAAGATGGACGATATTGGCCTGGCGATGGCTCAGCGTGAATCTGCTGGGGCGCAGAAGTTTGGCTTGGGCTTGGTGAAGGCTATGCCCGTGGTCATGAACGTTATTTCTGTGGTGGGTACTTTCGCCATGCTCTGGGTGGGTGGCCACATTATTCTGCTGGGCCTTTACGATATGCACTGGTGGGAGGCTCCTTACCAGTTCGTGCACCATCTTGAGGAGTACGGCCACCATCTGCCTGCCCTGGGTGGTGCAGCAGCCTGGCTGATTAACACTTTCTGCTCTATGGTGCTGGGCTTGATTTGGGGTGGATTTATTGCCCTGGTAGTTCATTTTCTGCCTGGCAAGAAGCACCACTAGGCTTTGTAGCTTCTCGTATAGGGGTTCGGCAGGCTCACGCTCGCCTCTATGAACCCTTCCCCTAGTTTGTACCGTGGCCTGCCCGCTTTTGACACTAAAAACGGGCAGGGCACGGTACAAACTATTTAAGATGGCATTCTAGGTATCAAGTAGTACCTTTTGACCAGCAGGCTGTAAGGCGAGGGAGAGTCAGGACCTCGGCACTAAGAACTATCAAGACCAGATTAAGAAAGTTCGCCAGGGATGGGAGTCTCGTGGGCTGAAAGTTCGTAGCGTCGGTGAGAGTAAAGGCATGATGCAGATAGCTACCGATTTAGCTCACGTGAGGTTACCCTCGAATAGTGGACACCCGATCAGTGCGGATCTTGTGTCCGCCAGAGAGGATGTTCATTATGAGTCAAACACGCCGTAAGTATACCCCGGAATATCGGGCTGAGGCGGCCAGGTTGGTCATTGAGACTGGTCGGCCGATTGCTCACGTTGCTAAAGAAATCGGAGTTGGCGCCGGTTTACTGGGCAGGTGGGTCAAAAACGAGCGCGAACGCCAGGGAAATGCCGATGGAATGAGCGAGTCTGATCTGCGTGCTGAGAACGCCAGGCTGCGCCGTGAGTTGGCTGAGGCTCGGATAGATAACGAGTTCTTCTCAAAAGCAACAGCCTTCTTCGCTGCGAAGCAACGACAGCGGAACGATTCGAATTAATACGGCAGGAGAAGGCAAATTACAGCATCAAGCGCATGGCCAGGCTTTTGAAGGTATCTCGTTCCGGCTACTACAAGTGGGCCCAGGCACAGCACAAACGCGATTGTGGCGAGGATAGGGGCCAGAACTACGTGGATGCCCTGGATAGGCAGATCAAGAAGATGTGGGATGAATCAGATGAAGTCTACGGCTCACCACCGATCACCGTGGCGCTAGCCGATGACGGGTTTATCGTTGACCGTCGCCGGGTGTTGGGCTGGGTGATGGATTCTGTCCAGACAACGGACGTGGTGGAGCGCGCTCTGCGGATGGCTCACATGCTGCGTGGTGAGGTGCCCGACGGTCTGGTGTTCCATGCTGACCGTGGGTGCTAGTTCACCAGTACGCAGATGTGGCAGGTCTGCCAGGAACTGGGGATTGCTCAATCGGTGGGTCGTACCGGGGTGTGCTTTGATAGCGCGATGAGCGAGTCGTTTTGGTCCACGCTTAAGACCGAATTCTATGACTGGACATCGTGGGCCACAAGGAACCAGGTGCGCAAGGCGGTAGCCCACTGGATTGAGGTGGTCTACAATCGGCGGCGCCGGCACTGGGCCATCGGGATGATCTCACCCGTTAGCTTCGAGAGCTAGATCATCGAAGGAAAGGCCCCAACAAACGCGGCCAACACCAAAGCCGCTTAATTACGTGTCCACGATTTGCGGACAACCCCAGGCGGGGGTAGCTTTTTTAGGTGCTCTTGGCGTTTGTGTTCTGCTTGGGCTTTGGCGTGGCTTTGGTAGGTGATGAATCGCTTGTGCCGGGTGTAGTCGTGCTCGTCCCATTCGCGATGGGGTTTGTTGTTGTAGTACCAGCGGGCGAAATGCATGTAGTCAGAGATGAGGGTGCTTGGTGCTCCTAGTGATGTTTGGAGTCGGTAGATGAGTCGGCCAGCGTTTTTGCCCAGTGCGTAGACGTTAGAGCAGATGGTGGTGGTTCCGCTGTAGGTTATTGAGTGAAGAGAGCAGACACAGAGCTCAAAGTCATACCCCCAAGACGTCTTCTTTTTCCAGGCACCTCACTACTGTTGATACGCCCACCCCAAAGAAAGCTGCGAGCTCCCGAAGGCTCCACACTCTGCCAGTCTGAGGATTCACCTCCGAACGCATCCGCACCAACTGCCCCCGTTGAGCAACCGATAACTTCAAAGGCCGCCCGGGACCCGCGCCATT
>NZ_JBPPUO010000015.1:0-37459 GCF_053544675.1 Rothia sp. 32237D007AR
GGCACCATCGACAACGGTTCAGTATGGGTCAACGAGAACCTGAACCCCGCTCCCATCGAAGAAGCTCCCCTGGTTACTGACAAGGGCCCTGGCGTTACTCACGAACTGCCTGAAGGTCACATCGGCATCAACGGCCCCGGCACCACTGCTGAGCCCAAGCCCACCATCGACCCTTCAACCATCGTAGTTGACGACAAGACCCCTGCTACTGACGAGCCTTCCGCTCCTGCAGTAGAGGAAACGCCTGCTGACGAGACCTCTGCTCCTGCAGTTGAAGAGACTACCGCTCCCGCCGCTGATGAGACTTCTGCACCTGCTGTAGAAGAAACTGAAGCAGCTGCTGCACCGGTAGCTTCAAACGGCACCACTCAGGCACCTGCCGCTCAGGCACCCGCTGCTAACAACGCTCAGCAGCAGAACCTGGCTCAGACTGGTGCTTCCAACGCCACTCTGCTCGCCCTGGGTGGCCTGGCTGTCCTGGTTCTGGGTGCAGGCGCAGTTGTTGCTGCCCGCCGCTTCCAGGCCTAAGGTTTATAGCCTTTACCACCGAGGTGTTACCCTCCTGCTGCAAGCGGTGAGGGCCACTTCTTCCCATAGATAGTGGGGGTGTAACCGTGTGGTTGCACCCCCACTATCTGCATTATTTTTACTAGCACTTGGTTCTCACTCGCCAGCTATTTTGAGAGGTTACCTCTATGAAAAACTCACTCTTGACTAAAACTCTTACTCTTGCCCTCCTTGCAGGTGCAGGCTTGACCGGTTGTTCTTCTGAGCAAGCTAACCAAGGTTCTATTCCTAGCGCCTCAGAAACCTACAGTCTTGCTACGTCCGATGTGGTACATGATGCCGGTGATTTGCTGTCGCAGGAGCAGGAAGAAGCGCTAGCCAATCAGATTCGCCAGAAAATTGATGAGCATGGGTCCCCGCTGGTACAGGTTTACTTGTATGACCAGAAGGTGGATCAGTTCAAGGTAGAGGTTCAGCGTCTGATTGATGAGGCCGATAATGCTGAGTTCCGTAAGAAGGGCGCAATTATTGCGGTAGATAAGCAGGGCAAAGCGGTTTTCATTGCTCGAGGTTCGGAGCTTCGGGGAACTCTGACCGATAATGAGGCTGCCAAGATTGTGGAGACGTCCTTGATTCCTCAGTTGGCGAAGCAGGATTACGCTGGGGGCCTGGCGTCGGCTGTTGACGAAATCTACGTAAAATCAGCGCAATAAGTTTGTGCCCTATACCTGCTATGAGCAGGTGATTCTTGAGCGCCGTAGCAAGCGGAGCCTACTGGTAGTTGGATTTCTTGTATCTGTCATATTCGGTCTCTGCCCAGCTCAAATTTCAGAGAGCTGGGGCACAGCGTTGTATTCTTGAGATAGAAACTGCCCACAAGCGACAAGGGAGATGCCCCTTCATGGCAAAGATTATCTACACCCACACCGATGAGGCTCCGCTGCTGGCGACCTACTCCTTCCTACCTATTCTTGAGGCTTACGCTTCAACTGCTGGTGTTGAGGTAGAGACCCGTGACATTTCACTTGCCGGCCGTATTCTGGCCCAGTTTAGTGATATTCTCCCTGCAGAGCAGCAGGTTGAGGACGCCCTGAGCGAGCTGGGCGATCTGGTGAAGACCCCCGAAGCTAACATCATCAAGCTGCCTAACATTTCGGCGTCCGTACCGCAGCTTAAGGCTGCTATCGCCGAGTTGCAGGGTAAGGGCTACGCTATCCCCGATTACCCTGATGAGGTTGTGACCGAGCAGGATAAGGACGTCCGCGCCCGCTACGACCGTGTGAAGGGCTCCGCTGTGAACCCGGTTCTGCGCGAGGGCAACTCTGACCGCCGCGCTCCCCTGTCTGTTAAGAACTATGCCCGCAAGAACCCTCATTCTATGGGGACCTGGTCAGCTGATTCTAAGACTAATGTTGCCACCATGGGCCATGATGACTTTTTCTCTAACGAGAAGTCCGTGATTATGGGGGCTGACGACACTCTGAAGATTCAGCATCTGGGTGCTGATGGTACTGTGACCGTTTTGAAGGAATCTCTTCCGGTGCTTGCCGGTGAGATTGTGGACGGCACCTACATGAATGTAGCTGAGCTTGACCGGTTCCTGGCTGAGCAGATTGCCCGCGCGAAGGCTGAGGGTGTGCTTTTCTCGGTACACCTGAAGGCCACCATGATGAAGGTTTCTGACCCTGTTCTTTTTGGCCGTGTGGTGCGCGCTTATTTCTCTGAGCTTTTTGAGACCTATGGTGAGCAGTTGGATGCGGCAGGGTTGAACGGTAACAATGGCCTGGCCGCTATTATCTCCGGTATTGATTCTCTGTCTGCTGATATTCAGGGTGGGGTTCGTGAGCTGATTGAGAAGGGCCTGGCTGAGGGCCCGGAGCTGGCTTACGTCAATTCTGATAAGGGTATTACTAACTTGCATGTCCCTTCAGATGTGATTGTGGATGCTTCCATGCCCGCTATGATTCGTACTTCCGGGAAGATGTGGGGTAAGGAGGGCCAGCAGGCTGACACGCTGGCTGTGCTCCCTGATTCTTGCTATGCGGGTGTCTACCAGACTGTTATTGAGGACTGCCGCGCCAACGGCGCCTTTGACCCCACCACTATGGGCACTGTGCCGAATGTTGGTCTGATGGCCCAGAAGGCTGAGGAATACGGTTCTCACGATAAGACCTTCCAGCTTGAGGCCGATGGCAAGGTTCAGGTGGTGAACTCTGCCGGGGAGGTGCTCATTGAGCATGAGGTGTCTGCCGGTGATATCTGGCGTGCCTGCCAGACCAAGGACGTCCCCGTTCAGGACTGGGTCAAGCTGGCTGTGACTCGCGCCCGCGACTCCCAGACCCCTGCGGTCTTCTGGCTGGATAAGAACCGTGCCCACGACGCGAACCTGATTGCCAAGGTCGAGAAGTACCTGCCCGAGCACGACACTTCAGGTCTGGATATCCGCATTCTGGCTCCTGCTGAGGCAACCCAGTTCTCTATCGACCGCATCCGCAAGGGTGAGGACACCATTTCGGTGACCGGTAACGTGCTGCGTGACTACCTGACCGACCTCTTCCCCATTCTGGAATTGGGCACCTCAGCCAAGATGCTGTCGATTGTTCCGCTGATTAACGGTGGTGGCCTCTTTGAGACCGGTGCTGGCGGTTCTGCCCCCAAGCACGTTCAGCAGGTTCTGGAAGAGAACCACCTGCGCTGGGATTCTTTGGGTGAGTTCTTGGCTCTGGCTGCCTCCTTTGAGCACCTGGCCAAGAAGACTGGTAATGCTTCTGCCCAGGTTCTGGCTGACACCCTGGATAAGGCGACCGGTACTTTCTTGAGCGAGAACAAGTCACCTTCCCGTCGTGTGGGCGAGATTGATAACCGTGGCTCGCACTTCTACCTGGCGAAGTTCTGGGCTGAGGAGCTGGCTGCTCAGGGTGAGGACGCCAACCTGGCGGCTAAGTTCGCCCCGGTAGCTGAGACCCTGGCCGCGAACGAGGAGAAGATTGTGGCTGAGCTGCTGGACGCCCAGGGCTCCCCCGCCGACCTTGGCGGCTATTACAAGCCCGAGGACTCCAAGGCATCGGCCGTGATGCGCCCGAGCGCCACCCTGAATGAAGTAGTGGATAGGTTGAAGAAGTAAACTCTGAAAAACAACTGAGGACCCCAGCTTTTAGAGCTGGGGTCATCTTAATATTGAACCCCTCTTTAAATTCAGAGAGTCGAATATAAGGCTAAAATGGAAAATCCAACCCTCAGTGAAATAAATAGATTCAGAATTATTAGCTCAAAATATACGGATAGATTAGAACATGAAAGACCTGAAGATATTAGTGAAGTAAATAATATTCCCATTGAAGAAATCAATACTGATATAATAAAAAGAATATTTAAAAGGCTTGGTTTTTCACACGGCGGGGGAATTTGGGTCAAAGCCAGTCTCACACGATCGCCAAAAAATATAGTGATAAAGATTGAAAATTACGAAATAGCAACCCATCCGAACTTCAATAATTTCGCAGAGAACAATGAAGTGAAAACTATTGTCCTCCCCATAAAAATTGATGCATTTTTTTACCCAAATTGGCCGGGGGTTGAAAGATGTAAATTATCAGCGAAGACTTCAGATATTCTAGATAACTTCAAATATGACATGTTCGGCAAGAAAAAATACGAGTCAGACATCACACAGTTTGAACATTACTTTCGAGGTCGTGGACCTTACATCAACAGGGAAAATTATTACAAAACACTCAGAAAGCTAAATCTCCCTATTACATACGATATAGAAATTTTAGAAAGAATATGTAAAGAATATGCTGACGACCCACTAAATTTACCTCACGAAATCAATTATACCCACCTCGTAGAGCTAGCCAAATACATTGAGATAAACAATCTCTATGAATCTGATAGTGACAGAAATTCTTTCCGGGATATTTTCAACATTTACAAGAAATATGGAAATTTATCAGTCAATGCTGAAGATCAGACACTACAGGAAGTCTTTGACTCCTATTCAAAACACTACGAAGAAACATACACAAAAAAAGTAGATTTATCAAGACGCCTGTCGCATTGGCTCGATTTTCTAACATTGGAAAATATATCTACTTGGCTAAAAAGAATCCTTGTTTTATCACCTGCAATATTTGGGTTCTGCACAGTATTAGTATTTGCCAGTCTCATTCAAAGCACTGGGGGGAATCTAAACTTCGCATTTTCACTCTACTCTTCCTTACGTGACGAAATATTTTCTCGAATCTTATTCTTTGCAGCACTGGGATGCACAGTATTCCTCTACATAGGGTTTTTGTACATCATAGTAGGGATACCCTTTAACGCCCTTTTAAAAAAATTTTTGCGAACCTTCATTATTATCAACCCATCGAATATGGCAAAAATTTTCAAAGCAGCGTTTTTCATAATTTTGACAATACTCGGATTTCTTGCAGTTATACATACATCCAGTATTCAATCGATTCATGGCTTAATTTTATTTCCAATAGCCCTTATCATCCTAACCATAACACTGTTGGCTTCATTTAGGACTGGTATTAACATCTTCTACGCTCCCAAAAATGTAATAATTTGTGCAATTGTTCTAGGAATTATATTTCAAACTTCTGTAACATTCTCAAACCCATCCACTCTGCAATCTCAATCTTGCGCATATAAGGTTATTGATGGCAAGGTATATAAATATCGTTACTTTGAAACAGGAAATTGGTCTGAAAAAATAGAGATTGCGCTGCTTCCGGGGAGCAGTGAAAAATGGATAGATGGGAGCGAGCTACAGATTCCTACAAAATTAACAATTGCAAAAACTGATATGAGGTCAATGATATCATGCACAGATAAATTTGAAAGATGGGATGAGGCTGAAAATTATTTTAAACACATAGAGAAAAGTTCAACGGACTAAACCGCTCAACGCTTTGATAGAATTTAGAGAAGTGCCATCTAAAAACTATTTATTACCCTTGACAATCATAGAAGTTTAATAACCTATTCTAGAACAGAGCCTCACAAACATTCCAGAAGACCATCGGATAACCGATAGAATACGTGCCCAGCCGCAATCTTGTTATCGATATTTTTATTCCCATCTATTGGATAAATAGGCCAAATGTAGACATATCTAGCATTTTCTCCTAAAGATCTCATCGTTTTAGAAGAAACAAAGACAATGAATCATTAAAAGAATGCAATCTGATATCGGAAATATTAAATTTTTTCATAGATGAACGACAGAAAAAATAATCGTTAGCTTTATCAGCTCTTACTGGTAGAGCTTGCCGCCCGTTTTCTCCAGATAGTAGGTGGAGCAGAGGGACTCGTAGCCCACATGCACGCCGTCAATAGCTACCTGGTCACCGGCAAAAACAAACTTTCCATCAACGGTACGGCCGTTAAAGAGGGCCTTGCGTCCGCACCGGCAAATAGTCTTCAGCTCCTCAAGCGTATGGGCAATCTCCAGCAGGCGGGCGGAGCCGGGGAAGGCCCTCGTGCTAAAGTCCATACGAATGTCATAGAACGCCGCTGGCGCTTTCTATTCCACCGCAAGTCGCTCCAGGTAGGAAGCCCAAAAAGGCTCCGCAGGTAGAACCTGCGGAGCCTTTTGAGTTACCGTGTAAACGATAGAGGAAAGCGTTAGCGGATCTCTCCCCTACCGTCTGGAGCTTAGGCTATACCTGCTTAGATGTGGGTAAGGTGCTTGGTTGGGACTGACGAGCAAGGATCCAGGGGCATAAACGAAAGATGGGCAAGATTCCTCCCATGCACCTGACGGCAGGCCAACAACTGATGCTCAGAATTCCACATCAGAACCGGCAAAACAGAACTAAACTTATGCTCACCAAAATCACGCCGAATACCCTCAGCTACCTGCACAGCCCGCTCAAAAAAGTTCAACCTCACTGGATCATGGTGCCAAAAAGCCTGCTCACCAGACTCCGTCCGCAAGGTAACACAGGCACCAACCACCTTCACAATCTCCACCTTTTCCCATACCATGGCGTGGGCATGCAAACCGAGGAAAGAGTTAACCCCGTGTCCTGGGCTTTCCAGCGCACAAGAAACCCGCTCAGTAACGCTACCTGGCTCCTGGATCAGTTCAATCCGTTCTAAAGCGGAGAGGCTAGACCAATCAATGTCGGCGGTCAGGAAGTTAAAGTCCTACTCAGATTCCTGGTTTTCAGGACGATCATCGGAGAAGGGATCAGAGGAAAAGAAAGATGAATTACCCATGGTGGGCTCCTTAGAAAAACGCTCTTTCACCGTACCTTGTGGCAGGTGACCGATTTTCCTTTGAGGGCACCGTCTGCGTCAGGCGGTTGCCAGCCAACAAGTCAAAAGGGCTTTACGTTGGGCTTCTGAATCTTGAGAATAAATATATATCAATCTCAGAGCGAAATGCAACACCCTCTATACGCCGTTCACCACTGAGACATCAGAAGGTGGTGTAGCCCTCAGCACTCATGGTCACGCCTCTGCCCGTTACAGTATTAGCGCAGGTGAGAGCTTCTATCTCTGAAGTGCACTCAATCGTTCCGTACTGCGTACTGGTGCCATACTCGAGCACCTGGGGAGAGCGCCCTTCTTGCTGGCCCATCATGAAGAACATGGCGTCCCCACGCGGAGCAATCTCGACCTCAGAGACTTCATCACCTACAGCAAAGACCCAGCTTGGGCCAATCCCAGAATCGTTAGGGTATTTACCCTCATCAAAATAAGACTTCACACCGCAAGCAGCGATACTATCGGCTGCCCAAATATCGCAACCAATATTGCCTGTAGGGGTAGTCAGAATACCGATTTTCCCATCAGCAGCGACCTGCTCAGACACAGGGTAAAAAGTCGTGAGTTCCACTCTGTCATTTTGCACTTGGTTGGGTGATGATAACGATGATGTCGGTGAATCTTCAGAAGGTAGAACGGCCGAAGCATGAGCAGATGGGGAAGAGTTTTCTTCTCCAGCGGAGATATCAGTCGATGAGGCCGTTGCCTGCTCAGAAATATCGGGTTCTCCTGAGCCTTCATCCTGGGAATTTGCACCGCAAGCAACCAGAGAAAACGCGAGCGCAGGTAGCAGTAGAAAAGAGCGAAGCTTCATTATTCCTCCTTATATATATCTCACGATAAGAATACTTACTGTTGAGTTGGTCTTCAAGGCACTACGTTTGTAGCTACCCGATAAAGCGGGAGCTACTGGTATAGCTTGCCGCCTGATTCCTCCAGGTAGCAGGTGGGGCAGAGGGACTCGTAGCCCACATGCACGCCGTCAATGGCCACCTGGTCGCCGGCAAAAACAAACTTTCCATCAACGGTGCGACCATTGAACAAAGCCTTGCGTCCGCACCGGCAAATAGTCTTCAGTTCCTCAAGGGTGTGGGCGATCTCCAGCAGGCGGGCAGAGCCGGGGAAAGCCCGCGTCCTAAAGTCCGTACGGATGCCGTAGCACATCACCGGCACGTTCTCTACCACCGCAATCCGCATCAGGTCATCCACCTGCGCGGCGGTCAAAAACTGGGCCTCGTCCACCAGCAGGCACGAGACGGGCAGGTGCCAGTGCATACGGTCGTCATCAGCATTAGGCTCAGCAGCAGCGTGGAAAAGCTCGCGCACAGAATCGTCCACCCCCACCAAAAAATCAGCCTGGCGGGTCACGCCTAGGCGGGACACAATCTCCGTATCGCCCTTGGTGTCCACCTGCGGCTTGGCCAGCAGCACCCGCTGGCCCCGCTCCTCATAGTTATGGGCAGCCTGCAGCAGCGCAGTAGACTTACCCGAATTCATGGCGCCAAAACGGAAATAGAGCTTAGCCACCCGGCCACACCTTTCAACCCAGAACACTTACACAGAAAACAAGACCAAACCACACCATTCTAGCCGGGCCCGCTCCCCCGCTCACAGGCGTCCTACCCTATAAACAAGGGAGGGCCCCGGAAAACCCGGCACCCTCCCCTTTCTCACAAAGAAACTTACTTGCCTGAGACCTCAAGTCCCGAAACGTCCACGTCCTTGAGCGGAATAGTCTTTGAGCCGGTTACCAGCTTGTGCACCAGCCAGACACCAATAATGATGGGCAGACCGATGTAGGCCGAAACAACCTCAAACCAGTGGCCCGCAAAAATAGCGTTATAGTTCTGCCCAGCAATCACCATCAGACACATCAGCAGCGCAACAAACGGGCCAATGGGGAAGAGCGGAGCCTTATAAGGCAGGTCGTTCACATCCTTGCCCTGGGCCACGTAAGCGCGGCGGAAGCGGTAATGGCAGATAGCCACACCCACCCAGGTAATAAACCCAGAAAGCCCAGAAATATTAATCAGCCAGGTGTAGGCAGAACCCTCACCCACCACAGCAGACACAAACCCAAACAGGCCAATAGCAGCAGTCATCAGCAGGGCAGGCATGGGGATGCCACGGGAGTTCACGCGGGCAAAAATCTTAGGAGCACGCCCCTCAAGAGCCAGGGCGTAGAGCATACGGGATGAGACGTAAAGGCCCGAGTTACCGGCAGAAAGAATCGCAGTCAGAATGACGGCATTCATCACCGACGCGGCAAAAGCAACACCCAGATTCTCAAAAACCATGGTGAAAGGTGAGTAGGCGATGTCGGTGGCGTCCGCCCGCAGCAAGTTGGGGTGGGTGTAAGGGATCAAGGTGCCAATAACAGCGATAGCGCCAATATAGAAAAGCATGATGCGCCAAAAGACGCTCTTGAGGGCTCGGGGCACATCGCGGCGGGGGTTCTCAGACTCACCAGCGGCAACACCAATCATCTCAGTGCCCTGGAAGGAGAACCCAGCGACCATGAAGATAGCCATAATGGAGAGGAACCCGCCCTTAAAGGGGGCTTCGCCGTCGGTCCAGTTGGCGAAACCGTTATCGTGGTTGCCCAAAATACCGAAAATCATGGCAACACCGGCAATCAGGAAGACAATGACCGTAACCACCTTGATAGTAGCCAGCCAGAACTCTGATTCGCCGTAGGAGCGGGCTGAGAGCACGTTGATGCCCAGAATGATGGCCAGGAAGACCCCAGCCCATACCCAGCCGGGAATACCGGGCAACCAGTAGGACATAATGACGCCAGCAGCCACCAGTTCAGCAGCTACGGTAATAGCCCAGTTGAACCAGTAGTTCCAGCCCATGGCAAAACCGAAAGAGTTTGAGACGTAGCGGGAGGCGAAGGTCTGGAAGGACCCTGCAACCGGCAGGTTCGCTGCCATCTCACCCAGGGACTGCATGAGCAGCAGCACCATAATACCGATGAGCGCATAGGCCAGCAGGGCACCGCCGGGGCCAGCCTCTGCGATGGTGGAGCCGGAGGCCACGAAAAGGCCGGTGCCGATAGCGCCACCAATGGCGATCATGGAGAGGTGGCGGCTGGCCAGGCCACGCTTGAGCTCTTCTTTGGTGGGGGTGGGGGCACCGCCCGGGCTGGCTTGCCCGGCACGTACAGAGTGCGCTTCAGTAGACATAGGGGGCTACTTTCAATGGTGTGGGCGCCCCAATAGGTTCGCCCAGGGGCATAAAGACAGACTTTAGACTACCACCGCCAGCGCCCTGCACTGCCCGGTATGAAAGGGTGATTTAGTTTTGTGTGTCTTCGTTGATGAAAGTGACGGATGCGCCGTGTTCGACGGTGCGGGAGACGGTGCAATCTTTTTCGGCGGAAAGTTTAATGAGGCGGTCTACCATGGAGCGGGCCTTAGCGCCCTCATCGGTGGCGGGGAAGCGCACGTTGAAGCTGACTTCGATGTTATCGAGGCTAACGGCCTTATTGTCATCGACTGTGCGCAGCCCTGACGAGTGGACAGTGAAAGTTTCGGGTTCTGCTCTGCGGCTGGTAACTACATCTACGTCGATAGCTGAGCACCCTGCGATAGCTGCTAAAAGTAGTTCGACGGGGGTGAGTAGCCCCTCGCCTTGCCCGAAGTCTAGGGCGTCACCTTTGGCGTTAGTGGCCCGGTAGTGGCGGGAGGCTACCCGTTCGACAGTCACGGCCCGGTAATTAGGGTCTTGGGTGCGGGTGGTTTTGTCGGTCATAGGTCTTCTTTCTCTTATGGCAGGCACGGCTGTCTGCGTCGTCCTTGCTAATTAGGTGCTCTAGAGACAAGAGGTAGCTACGCCAAGCACCTACACATAGCGGTGGGTATATCCCTGAAAGCCTGCTGCCTTGGGGCTGGCATGAATCCCAGCGAGTGCCCCAGCGCGAGCTGGGAGAGGGTCAGCAGGCGGAAGGGATATACCCACCGCGTAAGTGATCTTGGTTTTAGAGAGCTTCGAGAGCTGCCTTGTAGTCGGGTTCGGTGGTGATTTCGTCTACCAGCTGGGTGTAAATGACTTCACCGGCGGGGTTGATAACCACAACGGAGCGGGCCAGCAGGCCAGCTAGGGGGCCATCGGCCATGGTGACGCCGTAGTCTTCACCAAAGGAGTCGCGGAAGGCCGAAGCTGAAACAACGTTCTCGATGCCTTCAGCGCCGCAGAATCGCTCGAATGCGAAGGGGAGGTCCTTGGAGACACACACAATGGTGGTGTTCCCCAGCTTGGATGCTTCTTCGTTGAACTTGCGGACGGATGTGGCGCATACGCCGGTGTCGATGGAGGGGAAGATGTTCAGAACTAGGTTCTTACCTTCGAATGAGTCTGATTTTACGGTGTCCAGGTCGGTACCCACTAGGGTGAATTCCGGTGCCTTGGAACCTACGGCAGGCAGGTCGCCTACGGTCTGTACGTCATTGCCTTCAAGATGTGTAGTAGCCATAGTTTTATTGTGGCGTAAACAATTAGCCCTATGCAAGGGGTTGCGCTGTGCGGGGAACTACTGGTCGATGCCTACACCATTGTGCTCTGCCCTGAACACCATCATCTTGTCCTTATTCCATTCGTTTACAATAAATCTGTGCCAAAACTCATCAACCATGAAGAACGAAAAAAAGAAATCGCCCAGGCAGTCTGGTCGGTTCTAGCCCGTGAAGGTATCCGCGGTGTCTCAGTACGCACTGTAGCTGCCGAAGCCGGTATCTCCACAGGGTCCCTACGCCATGTCTTCCCCTCCCACGAAGAGATGCTACAGTTCTCACTTGACTATGTAGGCAAGCGTTTTATAGGAACCTTAACAAGCCGAATCTATGACAAGGAACTTATCTACAGTCTCGAAGATATCTACAGCAGCCTCTCCCCCGTTTCTGAAGAAGGCAAACTCTTCATCACTGTAGCAGCAGGTATGCTAGGCGATGCCTCCACAATCCCCAGTATTGCTAGGATTCTGCAGGCCCAAGAAGAGGACTTCCTCTACGCCTACGGCTTCCTACTCACCCAGCTACGTGCTCACGGATTTGTGCGCCCCGATATCGATATTGAGCTGGAAGTTGAAAAAGTAGTGGCCATCTTATGGGGTATCAACTGCCTCTACCTCCTCACCGATAATGAGGCCAGCGAGGAAGAGCTCATGGCCCCCATGTTCACCCACTTTAAGACCCTACTTGAAGTTTTTGCCTACCCCGAGGGCCACGGCAAGGGCTACTTTAGTCAGGAGTTCTTCAATGCCTAAACTCATTGATCACGACGAACGCAAAAAAGTTATCTCCCAAGCTGTCTGGAAGCTCCTCACCGAGCGGGGCGTTAGCGCTATCACCATTCGCAACGTCGCCGCTGAAGCAGGTATCTCCACCGGCTCCCTGCGTCATTCTTTTGATAGCCGGGTGGAGCTGGTGACCTATGCCCTTGAGCTGATTGGTCTTGAGAACGAAGCGAGCATGAGGGCAGTCTCAGTGAAAGGCCAGGATGTACTAAACACTGTGAAAATGATGGAGCATTTCGTTCCTCTCACCCCGCGCAGTCGCGCATTTTCCCGCATTACTTTGGGCATGATTGCTGAGTTGCGGTCCACCCCCGAGGTGAAAAAGATTGCCGCTGCTAGCCTCCAGCGCATCCGCACCTTCTTCCACGACATGCTGCAACACCTTGATGAGGCAGGCCAGCTAAAAGCTGGGACCGATATCAAGGTAGAGGCTAACCAGCTCACTATGCTCTGCTACGGCCTAACCACTAAGGCGATTATCGGCGGTAAAGGGTCAGACCCGGTTAATCTCAGCTATATCTTTCGCTCCAGCATGAATGAGCTACTCACCAGCCCTGTGCCCTATGCGACGCAGGAGGATATTGATGAGTTCATAGCCCTTTCTGAGGGTGTAGCGGAACTACATACCCCCGAACCATCTAGCGAAAAACAATAAATCAGGGTCAGGGGTGCCCTCCCTGCACTGTTTTGGGGCCGAGTAAAGCGGGCAGAGCCGCTGGTGGCTCTGCCCGCTTTACTGATGAGTTGCTGCTCAGGCTACCTGCTTCTACCAGGCGAACCCGATAGAGTCCTCAATCTTCTGCAAGAATTCAGGGTTGGTGTCATCAACCAGAATGGCAGCGTGCATTAGCTCGTACCCATTATCGAGGGTGAAAATATAGCCGGGGTTGTTGCCCGATGCGAAACGAACCTCAGAGCGAATGACTTTCACCCCGTCCGCACGGGTGTAACTGATAGTTTCAACGGTCTCCTTGATAGACCAGGCAGGGGTGAGTCGAGCCACGATTTCTTTTTCGTTCTCTTCTGCGCTTCTTCCCTGCTCATCAACATAGGGGGTGCCCACCATAAAGCGGCCTGCGGCGTCATCGGTGCTACGGTATTGGGTGAACTGGTAGACAAAAATCTCGGCCTGGGCGGGGCTAGCGTCCTGCACATAATCCAGGGGAACGAAGAAGGTCACGCCGTTCTCAGCGAAAACAGAGCCGGGGAAGGGATCCTCAGGGGTAGGTTCCGGGGTCGGCTCTTCAGTGGTCGGTTCGGGAGTGGGCTCAGGGGTGGCAGTTTCGGTCGTTACTTCCACCGTGGGAGTGGCTGAGCTGACGCTTGCTGAAGCGGTTTGTGGGTCAGTGCGGGTAATAACTTCTTCCTGCTGGCAGGCGGTGAGAGCTAGCAAGGCACAGGCTGAGAAGATGAGAGAGATTTTTTTCACGAGAAAACCTTATCTGGTCTGAGAACTAGAAAGAAAAAGTGCGGTAGCCTTCACGACTCATAAAGACACCCTGGCCGGTCATAATATTTCCGCAGGTCAAACCATTTTGCTGAGAGTCACAGACAATATTACCGTAGGTAACAATCTGACCGTAGGGGACGGTACAGGAATAATACCTCGCTGCCACAGCCCCAACCCATACAGCCTTCTTCTTCATGCAGAGCCTCAACCTTCACTTTTCTTTCGTACAACCCTAAAGTTGCGGACAACGTCCTAATATTCAGCTTTAATGCTATCTGGAATTTTGCTCTCAAAAAGCCTATTACTTTGCCTCAAAACTACTCACCGTTCAGAGACTACGCTCCTGCAACTAGCGTCTACCTGCTAACTCACGGCGAGCCTTGGGGTAAAGCAGCACAATCATGATGATGCCCAGCATGATGACCGGGATATGGCTAGCCATAGCCCAACGGAAGGCATCAAGGGTATAGGTATCGGGGGTACCGGCCCCCATCAGGTCAAGAATTAGACCAATGAGCAGGACGATAACAAAGGCCGCCATAAACCCGCCCATATTAGCAACACCGGTTGCTAAACCCCGCTGCTGCGAGGGCACGTGCGAGCGCACCACTTCAAAAGCCACCATAGACACCGGCCCATTAATACCCAGCGTCATAGCTGCCGCATATACCAGGGGAAGAGGTGCAATACCAGGCCAGAAGAAGACAAGGGACCACAGGCTCAAATTCAGCAGGCTCACGCCCACCGCAATATGCACCCGGTAGGTGGCAAACCGCGCCAGGATAGAGCCGGTCACAAAGCCCGCAACCACAATAGAGACCACCACCGTGCTCAAAACAGTTGAGGCAGTTGCAGAACTATAACCTAACCCGCCGGTTAAGAAAGGCATGCCCCACAAGAGCATCATGGAGAAAAACATGGAGGCCGTAACATAGTGGACCCAGAAGGCCAGGCGCACCCCCGGGTAGGCCAGCACCTGCCGGATTGAGGCAAAAAAGCCAGGGCCAGCAGCAGGCGGTATGACAGGTAAGGAGTCTGTGACCGGGTAGGGGTGCTCAGCCCGTGCATCTTCTATCTGCAGGTGCCGGACGCTCGAACCCCTGCGAGTACGCCGAACCCGGTGAGCGAGCCCCTGGGCAGCAGTAGAAGCACCCGGCGCCTGCCTGAGGGTCAGCAAGGCCAAGATCAGCAGGAAAAGGCCGATAGCGGCCAAGACAGTAAAACCGCCGCGCCACCCCAAGGCACCTACCAGGGCAACCAAAGGGGCAACCGCAACGAGCTGGCCCATCTGACCCAGATTACCGCTGATCTGGTTGACCACCGGTATCTGTTTGGGTAAGAACCAGTCAGAAATTAGCCGGATTAGACTGATAAACATGCAAGCATCCCCGCCGCCTACCAGCACACGGGCCAGCAGAGCTAGCGGAAGAGTCTGGCTCTGGGCAAGAAGGAACTGGCCCACCGTCAGAAGCATCAGCCCGCTAGCGATCATGGCAGGGGCGCCCTTGCGATCAAGGAGGGCACCAACGGGCACCTGGCAGCCCGCATAGACCACCATCTGCACCACAATAAAAACTGAAATTGCGGTAGCCTCAACCCCAAAATGGGTTTGGGCAGTGGCCCCCAGAGCTGTAAAGGAACTGCGGTTGATAATCGAGAACACATAGGCGGCGACGGCAACCGCCCAGGTCAGCCATTTCATCGGTGGGCCACTGCTTTCAAGAATTAGTTGCTCTTCTTCACCACGGAAGACTTCAGATACATTTGGCCGGCGCCAGGTACCTTAGCCTCAATGTCGTGGCCGTTGACGGGGCTTTCTAGCAGGCGGATGCCGCGCACCTTGGTACCGGCCTTAATGTCTGCGCCGCCCTTAACTTTCAGGCCCTTGGTGATTGTCACCGAGTCACCATCAACCAGTTCGTTACCCACAGCATCGAGCACCTTAGGGCTGGTTTCTTCTGCCTCGGTGGCCTCAGTTTCAACCCATTCGTGGCCGCACATGGGGCAGACCCACAGATCCCCTTGCTGGTAGGAGTATTCTTCAGAGCATATGGGGCAGGCAGGTGTGAGGACGTCAGACATGAGGGTCTCCAATACTAAAGGGGGGGAAAAAATAAGTCCTCCCCCATTATCACAGATAGAAACACAAAACCTCCCACTCTGCGAGGTTTCGCAGGGTGGGAGGTTATACCTTAGTGAGAGACTAGGCCTTACTTGCTGTTGGCAGGGCCTTCGTCTTCCATGTCGGTTGCGGGGTCTGAGACAACATCAGAAGGAGCGTCATCAGCGGCCTTCTGGTCCTTCTTCTCAGACTTATCGGCGTCTTTATCAGCCTTGGCATCAGTTTTGGTGTCAGTCTTAGCGTCAGTCTTTTCGTTCTGCTTCTTAGCCTGAGCGTCTGACTTTTCGGTGCCCTTATCAGCCTTGTCAGCCTTAGCTTCGGTGCGGGCTTCCTTTACGTCTTCAGCCTTTGCTTTGGCCTTCTCGGTACCTGCTGAGGCTGCTTCTTTAGCCTTTTCAGCACCGGCGGCAGCAGCTTCTTTAGCCTTATCAGCTAGTACAGGTGCCTGCTCCTTGATGGTTTCTTCGGCGGTTTTAATGCCGTCTTGCACCTTGGGGTCGTTCCAGAGGCTCACAGCCTGGTTCTTAATCTTTTCGTACTGGTCGTGGCCAGCACGAGCACCAAGAACATAACCGATACCTGCACCGGCCAGGAATGCTAGACGTGCCTTCATCATTAACCTTCTTTCATCAGGGGGCTTCTTATCCCCTATTGTGCCAAAGCATACTTACTTGCGGTAGGCGACACACCGCACAAAACCCCAAGTTACCCCAAGAAAAATGCAGCTGCCCCTCACACAGTGAGGAGCAACTGCATTTCTCCAGATGAAAGAAGGAAAACTAGACGTTAAAGCGGAACTCCACCAGGCACGGTTCATAGATTCACAAAACCCTATAAAATCAACGAACTAAGCATATCACGACCCCCAGTGCCACAAATATATGCGGCACACCGACCCGCACATAACCACCATGAAAGTCCTCCAATGAACACACCCGCCAAGCTCATGACCCTCATCGCCACCACATCCCTGCTCCTCACCGCCTGTGGAAGCTCAGGGCAGAGTTTCGAGAATGCTGGTGAAGCTCTCGACAAACTCAACGAAGGCATCAACTGCTCTCTAGAGAACGGCCCCAAGAACGTTGAGGCCAAGAACGGCCTTGTAGCCTACTCTTTGCTGGAATGTGAGGTCACAGGCAGCCTAGTACCGGATGGGTATGATTACCTTGAGATTCGGGTTGCCGAAGATTCCTCTGCCGACCTGGAAGAGCTATACACCAATTCGGGTGAGCCAACGAAAGATGGCGGATACTCAGTTGTCCATGGCAAGAACTGGGTCGTACTCCAGAGCGTGACCGATGAGGAGATGCGCCCTGTTATGGAAAAGGTCCAGGAGACTCTGGGCGGCGAACTTATCTCATTCGAGAAATCGAGCTAACAACACCGCACCACCCCGAAGGCTGCCCCTACGTCATATCGTAGGGGCAGCCTTCATCGCTTAAACTGGAAATTAACGACCCGCCCCCCAACATTTGGAGCCCACCACTCATGAGCCAGCGCCGCAGCCACAAGGTCCTCAACGGCCTGGCCACCATCTACTCCCCCACCGATAACAAGGGCTGGCGGGTAGCCTTTCACGACCCAGTTACCCGGAAGCGTCGTATCCTTAGCGCCACCAGCAAAGAAGCGGCCCTAGACAAGGCACGGGAGGGCCTGGGTATCTGGGATGAAACCCAGGAGCTCAAGCAACTCACCCCACCCACCGTTGAAGCTGCCTTCGAGCAGTGGCTAGAGGCCAAGTCATCCGGCTGGGTTGCCCGGACAGTTGAGGTCTACCGCTACCGCTACCAGGGCGCTCTAGCTCACCTGGGACAGACCCCAGTAACCTCAATACGACCGGGCGACCTACACGATATTGCCCAGGGGCTCAGCCGGGAGCAGGGGCGACGACTGAAAACACTGGTTAGAGGGGTTTTCGATACGGTGCAGGGGTGGACGGGGCGGCCCGGTTCCCTCTATGCCGATGCTATCCGGCTGTCTGGTAGCCGCTCCGATGATGCACCCAGGGCCGTCGAGCAGGTGCAGGTACCCTCTACCCAGTGGGTGAACGGGGTGATTGACTGTGCTTATTCAACCTGTCAGCTTCACCCCGCCCTGAATCACGGGATAGAGGAGATTGACCCGATAACGGGGGCGCACCATCACCTTGAATCGATGGGCTCTGTTGGTAACGACACCTGGTTCATGGAACAGACGCTGCTAGATGGGGCGCCTCAGGAGTTGATTGATTCGATGCGCCGGGGTGTTCCAGCCCATTACCGGCGCCGCGAAGAACGAGCTGCGCACGAAACCCTGGAGATAGCCTCCCGCTTCCGTCAGGTGGCCTTGATAACAGCCTTGGGGGCCTCTGGGGCCCTGCGTATTGGGGAGGTTCTGGCCCTGCGGCCTCGTCACCTCTTTGGGCCCTGGGGGCAAAACCAGGTAAGACTGGCAGATGAGGCCATGCACACTATCCTCGGTAGAGAGCTCTTGGAAGGAGTAGAGCTATCAGGCAGCGAGCAGCTGGGTGGAAGATTGCTGCCAGGCTATCAGGGTAAGGTCCTGGTTCAGGAGCAGGTCAGCCCGCTCTCAACGGGGCGGATGAATATCACTGCCCCGAAGATGGGCAAGGAGAGGACCGTCTATCTCTCTCCTCTGCTCTATCCGGCCTGGGACTCCTCGCGCCGAAGCTTACGGCAGCTACTGAGCGACCCCGCCATCATTGAGCGGCATGGGCTCGATGGCTTTGAGATTTTTGATGCGGCCAACCGTGAGCAGTCCCTGTGGTCGATGAGTGAGGCCGATGCGCTCAAGCTCTGGCAGGCTGGGTTCATTCCCGTGGGGTATCTGTTGCATGACCGGCTGAGGGAGATGTGGCGTCAGTCCCAGGGAGATATGAGGCTCTGGTGGGATGCCCTGCTCTTCCCCACGAGGAATAAGGCGCGGCAGCGAGGTGAGGGCCCACTCTTCCCTCAGCGCTGGCCTCATCGTACCGAAGTACCCTTCGGCAGCTATCAGCACCCCAGTAATCTGACCCGGCGGTATATCGCCCCACTATATGACTACGTTAGCGAGGTAACCAACAATTACCCGGGGTATCGGGGCACCAGCCGCCAGGGCTGGACCCATCACGGGCTGCGTCACTGGGCCATATCTCAGTGGCTATCTCGAGGGGTTCCGCTACCGCAGGCCTCGAAGCAGGCCGGGCATGCTCAAAAACAGTTCACGCTGGCGCGGTATGCCTGGGCGATTGAGGATGAGCTGACCGTCAGGGGGTTCGAGCCCTAGGGGTCGGTGGTTGGGGTGCGGTTCTGCTCCGCTGGTGGACCATTGTGCCACGGCCCTTCCCCTACGGGCTACCCCGCCGGGCCGTGCATGGTTCCACCTATCGCGGAGCAGGGCCCGCTGTGAGCTACCCCCAAACAGGTGCATGTGATGTTCGCCATAAGTTTTATACAGTGTTTAATTAAGCGGTGATGAGGCGGTGAGTTCCTGGACTCGGCAGGCTGCGCGGGCGGGGCTAACGTAGTAACTTCTACCGCGTTCGATGATGTCCCCTCCGATGCAGAAGGTACCGACGGTGCTCAAGGTCCCATCGGGGTTGCGGCTGCCGCCGATGGTGGCGGGGTTGTAGTCATCGGGCCCGTGGGTGCATCCGGGGATGGCCATCTCGGCATCGGTGGATGTTGCCACCGACATGCTGATTCTGATGTCGAAGTTGGAGCGGGCTGCTGTGGGCAGGGCGGTCGCTGAGAGCTGCTGGGTGACCCACAGGAGGCTGATGCCAGCAGAGCGGGCCCGCTGCGACAGGTCAACCAGAGCTGCCTCAGCAGACTCGTAGAGCTTCTTCTCAGCACACTGACCTCGGGTGACGACGGTGAGCTCATCGAAGACGAAAAGAATGGGCGGCCCGTGCTGTTGAGGAGACCAGCAGCTTGCCCCGCTGCGGGCAACGCTTTCCTGCCTACGCTTCATGAGCTCTTGCAGCTCGAGGAGCATATCCCTAATACGGTGAGGGTCACTTTCGTAGCGGGCAGCAGCAGGGGCGGCAAAGCGCAGTTCGGTCTGCTTCGGGTCGGCCAACCATACGGTGAACCCGCAGGCCAGAGCGTGCAGGACCAGCTGAGTTACCGGCGAGTTCTTGCCTGAGCCGGAGCGTCCGGCAACACTGATGCGTACCCCGCCGTGGGCCCCGGCATAGAGGGGCAGGCTCACCGGCCGCCCGAGTCGGTTGATGCCGATGGTACAGGGGGATGCTGGTGAAGATGCAGCAGGAAGGCTGAGAGTCGGTGCCTGCTGCCCCAGTGGCTGGGCTAGCAGGTCAACGAAGGAGAGGATGGCGTGCACCTGCCCGTCGAAGGGGCTGGGGTCGGCGATGGTGGTGATATGAGCCTTCAAGTCTGAGGCCAGAACCGGCAAGAAGGGCAGAACGTCGGCATCAGCGTAGCCTGGTGCTGACTGTAGAGTCAGGCGGTAGATTCCCTCAACCTCACCAGCGTGCAGCTTGATGGCCTTGCGATGATCAAGTACCCCGGTTCGGTAGCCTTGGGCCGCTTGCTGGATACGGTGACGCAGCCACCAGAGCCGAAGCCGATGAGCTTCAAGCATGAGCGCCCCGATAAAGAGGAGCAGGTGCGCTGCTGATGCTGCACCGAGCAGAACCATCTCAAAAAGGCTTAGATTCAAGGATACAAAGGCCAGCAGGCAGAGGCTGGCACCAAGGAGGGCCAGACAGCTCAGCGGCGCTGCCACACACAGGCGTAGCAGCACCCTGGTCAAGGTAGGCCAAGGTGCTGCTGTAGCTGAGTTCTGGTCTGACTGCTCTGCCTTGGTTCTCATACTCAAGGTTCTGCTGCTCCCACGGCCAGGAGGTTGAGGTCAGCTTCGAAGTCCTGTAGGAGGCAGCGGAGCTGATGCAGCCTAGCGTGAAGGTCCTGGGCCTGCTGTGGGGTGGGTAGCTGGTAGGTATCGAGGGTGCGGCGCACAGCTCCGGGGTAGCTCATGAGCTGGCGGGCGATGGCATCCCAGTGAGCTCGGGCCTGGTCCGTCAACTCTGCCCTGCTGATGTGGGCGTTATCGGCAGCGCAGATGATTGCGCTCTTGGTGCTCATTACCCTCACCCTACTTTCCCTCGGTCTTGGTAAAGGCCTTGACCGGGGCGGGCTGATTCTCCCCCAGGGAGGTGATGCTGAAGGAGAGGTTGCCGAAGACGGCCAGGCTGAGGCCTTGGACTTGAACGGGGGTTTCGATGGGGTAGCCGGTGGGCTGGGTGGGTGAGGCCATGGTGACCTTGGTGGCAATGGGGGCGGGAACACCGGGGATGATGACGCGGGCAGGGATGTTCCAGATTTGGACTCCCTGCTCATCCTTCTTGAGCTCGTTGGTCTGTTCGAAGTCACCGCTAGCTGTCTTTCTGTAGATATAGGCGGGGGTGGCTTCGGCGACGGGGGTGATGACCAGTGATGAGGCGTCGATGGAGAGTTGAGGCACAGTGAGTGCTTCCTTTCTGAATTCAGGGGTAGTGCCAGCGGGGTTGCTGACCTGGTTTCACCGTGCAGTGGGGGCCTTGGCTGTCCAGATATTATGAGTGATGTGCATCACTTTGTGGCTCGTGAGGATTTTATTTATTGGTCAAGCCCGGACGGCTGCGCCGCCGGGACCGGTGCCCGGCCACTGAGTCTAGCCCCTGGCGGGGCGCCTCAGTGAGCCGGTCACCGGCTTCACGTTCGGTGCGGCAATCTCACCCAGATGTGGGCTGCCACCCCGGTGCGCAGCTGTCTGATACTGCGGCAGGTGGTCTCAAGCTCAAGGCTCACATCATTAATCTGCTGGTAGGTAGCCCCGATGTGCTGGGCTAGAGCCTGGTAGCGGGCAGGGTCGGTGAGCGCCTGGGCCTGGAGGCGGTGAAGCTGGCTCAGGGAGCTAAGGGTTCGGGCGAGCTGGTGGGTGAGCGCTGCTGCCTGTCTCTCTAGCGCGCGAACCTTGTGGCGTCCCTGTGCTTCAAGGGCTTGGTGGAGGGCGGCGCGGGCAGCGGTGAGCTGGGCTTGGGCGGTATCGAATGCCGGGCCGGGGGCGCTGTGGCGTGCTGCTTCTTTCTGGGCTTGGCGGTAGTCAGTGCGGGCCTGGTCATAGAGGCGGTTGCGGTAGTTGGCACGCAGCTGGCTCTTGGTGACCGGCCAGCGGGAGGAGACGGTGCAGGAGCCGGTGTGCCCGTGACTGGTGACTAGCTTGCGCAGTTTGAGGCGGATGGAGCGCAGCAGGCTGCGGCCTTCTTCACTGAGGAAGCGTCCCTTGCCGTGAGAGTCGGTGAGGTAGTTGATTAGGAAGGTGTGCGCTGGCCGGCTGGGTGTCAGGGCCTTGGCGAGGCTGCCGTGGCGCAGCTCAGCGATGAGTGCATCTGCGTTCAATCGGTTAAACTTGGCTGATCGTGGCAGGACGGTTCCGTTGGTGTCAAAAAGTAGGAAGTCAGCGGGGGTGATGTTATCTAGCAGTTCCCAGCTGGTGATGGTGGGGATGGCATCAAGGACCTGGTAGAGGTAGCCGAGGCTCTGGCAGCTGGGGTAGATGGGGGCGCGGTGGGTGATGGTGTCGTTGAGTTCGTCGATGAGGGTGCGCCCAGCAGCGAGGGTTACAGCAGTAGCGGCCTGGCGTTCAATCGTGGCGGTTTCATGCTCGATGCGGTGGGTGAGCCAGGTGGTCAGGCACTGGGTGAGGTAGGTATCGGCTAGCAAGGCGAAGGATTCGTTGGCTAGACGCTGGAGGTGTCTGCGGTTCTTGTGCGCACCGGGCTGGGATACGGTGGTGCTCTTGTCGAGGTCTTTGACCAGGTAGGTCAGGGCCTTGGAGAGGTAGGAGGCCTTGCGGGCGTAGGACTGTGGGTCTGCTTGGGCATCGGAGTGCAGGTTGATGACCTGGGCATCTATTTGGGTGCCAAAGTTGATGCGGGCGGGGATGCGCAGGGTAGAGGGGCTTGCTGGAGGGAGTCCTAGTTGGGTGCGGCGGTGCTGTACGTGTGGTGCAGCAGCGAGGTTTTGTAGGTCCTGCGGGACGGCTGTGCCGGTGAGGTTGAGGTTCTTGATGCGGCTGGCGAGGTCTTCGGCGGTGGGTAGGGTGGGTAGGAGGGTGGGGTTGAAGGTGGAGGCCTCGGGGACAGAGAGGGTGATGAGTAGGTGGTAGTGGCCAGCGCCTCGGGTTTGAATTTCTCGTGAGCCCCGGTAGCTCAGGCGGTAGCCTGCTTGCTGCCAGTCGGCGGTGGCTCGGTGCAGGGCCATGTTGAAGGTGCGCATGAGCTCAGGTTCGCAGGCTGAGGTGATGATTTGGGCGCCGTAGCGGTATTGGCGTGGAAAGCGCGGGGCGTGATGTGCAATTTGGCCGAAGGAACCCATGGTCAGGGTCAGAAAGACGGCGAGGGGTTGGGGTAGGTTGCTGGCGGGCTCTGGCAGGGGTGGCTGGCCTGCTTCAAGGATGGCTCGCTCGGTGATTTGATAGCGGTAGGCGCACGATGGGCAGGTTTCACTGAATCGGCTTCCGCAACGGGTCTCGGTTTCCTGGCCGGTGCGGGTGTTGAGGAGCTGCTGGGGGTTGGAGCAGGGTTCATCCAGCAGGGGGTTGCGGGTAGCGGATGGGGTGCTATGATGAATCTCGTACATGTTCTCACCGTGAATTTCTTGTTTGAATGTGCAATATTCGTTGAAATATTTGGGTGAGATGTGAAAAACCCGAGGGGCGGCCAGGCCCCTCGGGTTTTGTGTTGTAGGCTATGGGTATGCCACAGCTTTGCCGCAGACAGGCTTCTTCTACCGCTGTTTGTGGCAGAAAAACCCTATTCTGACTAGGCGTTTAAACGTTAAATCTAAACTCCACCACGTCGCCGTCCTGCATGATGTAGTCCTTACCTTCCATGCGGACTTTGCCGCGGGCCTTAGCCTCAGCCATGGAACCAGCATCGTCCAGGTCAGCGAAGGAGACAACCTCAGCCTTAATGAAGCCGCGCTCAAAGTCGGTGTGGATCACGCCGGCAGCCTGAGGGGCAGTGTCACCCTTGGCGATAGTCCAGGCGCGAGTTTCCTTAGGCCCAGCAGTCAGGTAGGTCTGCAATCCCAAGGTGGAGAAGCCCACACGGGCCAGCTTGTCGAGGCCGGACTCGTCCTGACCGCTCATCTCTAGCATTTCACGGGCCTCTTCTTCAGAGAGCTCAACCATGTCAGCCTCAAGCTTGGCGTCCAGGAAGACAGCCTCAGCGGGGGCAACCATGGCCCGCAGCTCGGCCTGCTTTTCCTCAGAGGCCAGGACGCCCTCGTCCGAGTTAAAGACGTAGATGAAGGGCTTGGAGGTGAGCAGGTTCAGTTCCTTGAGCAGAGCCAAATCAATCTTGGCTTCTTCGTACTTAGAAATCAGGGTATCGCCCTGTTCCAGTACGGCCTGGGCCTTCTTGTATTCCTCAAGCTGGGCGGGGTCGCCCTTCTTGATTTTGACGGCCTTTTCCAGGCGGGGAATAGCGTTTTCCAGGGTCTGTAGGTCAGCCAGCACCAGCTCGGTGTTGATGGTTTCCATGTCGCTGGCGGGGTCTACCTTGCCGTCAACGTGGATGACGTCGGGGTCGTCAAAGGCGCGGACGACCTGGGCGATAGCGTGGGCCTCGCGGATGTTAGCCAGGAACTGATTGCCCAGGCCTTCACCTTCGGAGGCGCCACGAACGATACCTGCGATATCCACGAAGGAGACGGTTGCAGGTAGGATGCGCTCGGAGCCGTAAATCTCTGCCAGGCGAGCCAGGCGCTCATCGGGCAGGTTGACGACGCCCACGTTGGGTTCGATGGTCGCGAAGGGGTAGTTCGCTGCCAGGATGTTGTTTTTGGTCAGTGCGTTAAAGAGGGTCGATTTGCCGACGTTGGGCAGACCCACAATTCCAATAGTTAAAGCCACGGAAAAATAAACCTTTGCTTGGGGTATTCTTAGTGCCCAGTTTACTAGGTATGGTGCCTGCTCTGTCGTTTTAGCAGGACGCGGGTGGGTGAGTTTGCTTCTACTGGTGGGCCCCGGTGGGTTTCGCCTTTGCAGATGCCCGCAAAAACACTCTCATCGACATGTTACTGACCTGTCTAAAGAGTGCGTCAAAGACTAGAATAGTAAGTAAGCATATCTTGCATTTATGTCAACCTAGGAGTTTTCGCATGTCTCATAAGGGCAGCAAGGAGCACACAGATGTCTCCACCGCAGCTATCGAAATGGGCGACGCCGCAACCCGGGCCCCAAAATGGAACCGCACAGACACAGCCTGGACCATCAGCCTCTTCGGAACCGCCGTCGGCGCAGGCATTCTCTTCCTCCCCATCAACGCAGGAGCCGGTGGCGTCTGGCCCCTACTGGCCGCAACCATCCTGATTTGGCCCATGACCTTCCTGGCCCACCGGGGGCTCTCCCGCATGGTCTCCGCCAGCTCCCAACAAACCGCAGACATCACCGAAGTATCAGAAGAATTCTTCGGCCAAGGTTTTGGCAAAATTTTTACCCTGCTCTACTTCCTCTCCATCTACCCCATTCTGCTCATCTACGGGGTCAGCATCACCAACACCGTTGACTCCTTCCTCACCCACCAGTTCGGGCTAGAACCCCTACCCCGCTGGTTACTGGCCGCCCTGCTGGTCGGTGCCATGAGCGCCGTCATGATGATCGGCCAAAAATTCATGCTCGCCGTCACCCAGTTCCTGGTCTACCCCCTCATCCTGATTCTTGCAGCGCTCACCCTCTACCTCATCCCCCACTGGTCCCTAGAAGGCTTCAACCAAGTACCTGATGCCGCGAACTTCGGCATGACCCTCTGGCTCATGCTGCCGGTCCTCGTTTTCTCCTTCTACCATGCAGCAGCTATCTCCCAGTTCTCAGTAGCCATGCGCAAGGAATACCGCAACTTCGCCTCCCTCAAAGCATCCCGCGTACTACGAGTAACCTCTATCATTCTGGTGCTCTTTACCATGGGCTTCGTCTGGTCCTGCGTACTAGCCGTTGGCCCCAACGGCCTAGCTGAAGCCCGCGCCTCCAACCTGCCTATCCTCTCCTACCTAGCTAACGAGTTCGACGCCCCCTTCATCAACTGGCTCGGCCCCATCGTAGCCATCGCCGCTATCGTCTCCTCCTACTTCGGTCATTGGCTCGGCGGGCACGAAGGAGCAGCCGGTATTATCCGCAAAAACTTCGACCCCGAGAAAAAACGCATCAGCGATAAGGCCCTCAACATGGCTATCAACGTCTTTATCGTGGTCACCGTCTGGGTCGCAGCGGTACTGAACCCCAGCGTCCTTACCCTCATTGAATCACTGGTTGGCCCGGTCATGGCCCTGGTGCTCTTCATCGTGCCCATGTGGGCTATCCGCAAGGCCCCTGCCCTTGAACCCTACCGGGGCAAGCTCAGCAACATTTTTGTGGTGATCACCGGTATCGCAGCCTTCTCAGCAGTTATCTACGGCCTGATTCCCAACTAACCCCACCTCTTAAATAGAAAGAACCCGACGGCTTGCCACGCCTCCCCTTTAACCGGGTGATTGGTGGTAAACCGTCGGGTTCACTTTCACAGGCCGCCGCACTTAGCGGTTAGGCTTAGACCCTCGCCCGCCCAGGCGCATACCGGGCTCACCCGCATCATTCTTCAAAGCCGCACGCAGCTCCTTAGGAAGTGAGAAAAGAATATCTTCCTTAGCGGTCTCAAACTTCTCAACATCAACATACCCATAATCTGCCAGCAGGCGCAGCACATCCTGCACCAGCACCTCAGGCACAGAAGCACCAGAGGTCACGCCCACCGTAGTGACGCCCTCAAACCAGGCCTCATCCACCTCATGGGCATAATCCACCAGGTAAGCCTGCTTGGCACCGTATTCCAGGGCAACTTCCTTCAAACGTACAGAGTTCGAAGAGTTGGTCGAACCCACCACAATCACCAAATCAGCTTGCGGGGCGATCTCCTTAATAGCACCTTGACGGTTAGAAGTCGCATAGCAGATATCGTCTGAAGGGGGGTCTTGCAAAGTGGGGAAGCGCTCGCGCAGGCGGGCAACAGTTTCAAGGGTTTCATCCACAGACAGGGTGGTTTGAGAGATCCATACGACCTTTTCGGGGTCGCGAACAGTTACCTGATCAACCTCATCAGGTGAGTTGACAATCTGAATGTGGTCAGGGGCCTCACCGGCGGTGCCCTCAACCTCTTCGTGGCCGGTGTGGCCAATGAGGAGGATGTCGTAATCCTGTTTGGCGAAGCGCACAGCCTCCCGGTGCACCTTGGACACCAGGGGGCAGGTGGCATCAATAGTGTTGAGCTGGCGGCCTTCTGCCGAGGCAACGACAGCCGGTGAAACACCGTGGGCTGAGAAGACGGTGACGGCCCCCTCAGGGACTTCCTCCACATCATCCACAAAGATTGCACCCTGGGCTTCTAGGGTTTCTACCACATGGCGGTTGTGCACAATCTGTTTGCGCACATACACGGGGGCGCCGTAGTGCTCTAGGGCTTTTTCCACGGCGATAACAGCACGGTCAACACCGGCGCAGTAGCCGCGCGGTGCTGCAAGGAGCACCTTCTTGTCGCCGGTGGGCGCAGCGGCCTCAACTTCTTCACGGGTCCGGCGCACACGGGGTACAGTGGGCAGACCCAGGTCAATGGTCTTCTCTTGGGTAGACATAGTCTCTATCCTACGTGGTTCTAGCGGGTGGGTGCAGTGGCTTCTCTCGCAGTCAGCTTCATGATCGCCGAGAGAAGAGCTAGCAGTGTTAGCGCTGCCGCTGCAACCAGCACTTTGAGGGCTAGGTCTGTGTGGTAGCTGGAGAAAGAGAGGGTGAGAGTTTCAGATAGTTTTTGGATGAAGAGGACGGCCGCGCTGCTGGCTGGCATCTCTATTCCGGCGGTGAGTGAGGCACCCCCACCTAGTAGACCTGCCAGCCAGAGGAGGGCTGCTGCAGCAAAAGCCATAAAGGCTAGGTAGGCAAAGCGGTTACGGGGCCAGATGAGGAAGCCGAGCAGGGCTGAGCTTGCGCTGACGATGAGCAGGGGCTGCCAGAGGGAGGCTAGCCATATCAGGGTGTTGATAGTGGAGTTAATAGGCCAGCTGTTCTGGCCGATGTCCAGTGGAATGGTGCGCCCGGGCAGGTTTGAGGTATCTATGCCAAAGCCGGTAGCAGACTGCACTGAGGATCCAGCCTGATCGTAGAGGGCGGAGAGGTCAAGTATAGCTGGGCGGCTTTCGCCGGAGAAGTTATAGGCGTGGGTATCTGAGATAACCTGGGCCCAGAGTTGAGGGTAGATATCTGAGGTCACCAGTGAGTGGGTGGCGCCTTCTACCAGGGTGTGGGTCTGGTCGTAGAGCCAGTTCTGCACTCCCCCGTACCAGGTGGTTGAGTGGCCATCGCCCAGGTAGGTTGTGATGGCAGGCGAGGTCATGATGTCGTCGGTGACTGCGGTAGCCAGGCTGGTCTGGAAGTCCTGATCGTAGGCGATGTTTTCAGTCATAGCTGCAAAGTTTTTGGTATCAACCAGGGTGGTTTGGCCCCAGTAGGCGGTAGCTGAGGCTAACCCTGTTGCCAGGGTCAGTAGGGCCAGCAGGGTGCAGAAAAAGGTTCTGGCTAGGCTGAAGGCCAGTCGGCGGCGCGGGCTACCCGGCAGGCGTGGGGGCGCGTAAGAGGCCACTGGGGCCCAGGCCTGTTCTTGGGCGCGCTGGTTTTCGGCCTGAATGTAGGGGTTAGTCCAGTTGCCGTTATCGTAGTCTTCTGTGCTTTTGTGGGGACCGGTCATGTTTGTATGGTAGCCGGTCTTACTGGGTATGTGCAGGGGTAGGGGCACTCCCTGACAGAAGAAAAGGCGGCTTTTTCTCGAGTCAGTGCTTAAAGTGTCAGCCAGCGGTGGTAGAAGTAGGTGTATGAACAGTTTTGGTGGTTCGGCCAGCGACCATGTGACGCTGGCTCAGTTACAGGCCCAACAGCAAGAGCAGGCGCAGCGCCCTGCCCGGCAGCTGGCAGAACGTGCTGGTCAGACCAGCCTTGATAACCCTTGGCCCTTGCATGTGCTCTCCAATAAGATGCACGAGTATATTGCCCGTTGTGTGCCCACCTGGGTAGAGGGGCAGATTATTGAGCTCAACCACCGCGGCCGGGTGTCTTATGTGACTCTGCGCGATATTGACCAGGAGGTCTCTGTCTCAGTCACCGTGTGGGGCTCTGAGATGGCTAAGGTGCAGGGCCAGTTAGAACGTGGCTCTCGGGTGGTGTTACAGCTCAAACCTGACTTCTGGGTCAAGACTGGCCGCCTGTCGATGCAAGGCTCGAACATTAAGCCGGTCGGTGTGGGCTCCATGTTAGAGCTCATTGAGCAGTTGCGGGCCAAACTACAAGCTGAGGGCCTTTTTAGCCCCAATCGTAAGAAGCCCTTGCCCTTACTTCCCCGCCGGGTGGGGCTCATTACCGGTCGCGATTCAGATGCGATGAAGGATGTTATCCGTAACGCTTCCCTGCGGTGGCCTGCCGTGGACTTTGTGGTGCGGGAGGTGGCGGTGCAGGGAGTGAATGCGGTAGCACAGGTGACCGCTGCTCTGGCGGAGCTTGATGCGGTAGCTGATATTGATGTGATTGTCCTTGCCCGCGGTGGCGGTTCCTTTGAGGATTTGCTCCCCTTTTCTGAAGAGGCCATGGTGCGGGCTGTTGCCGCAGCACAGACCCCGGTGGTCTCAGCTATTGGGCATGAGGCTGATTCTCCGCTGATTGACCATGTGGCAGACTTGAGAGCTTCAACCCCTACCGATGCCGGTAAACGTATTGTGCCGGACGTCCGTGAGGAGCGCGAACTCTTTGTCTCAGCCCGCTACCAGCTCATGAGGGCGGTGGAGCAGTTCGTCTTAGCTGAGCGGCATGGGCTAGCCCAGGTGCGATCCCGCCCGGTTCTTGCCAACCCTGGTTCAGCCTTGCTGGCCAGGTCAGAAGATATTGAGCGGCTACGGGCTAGGGCATCGAGTGCAGCTACCCACCGGCTGGCTCGGGACCGTGATCTTATTAGCCAGTTACGGGCACGGGTTAGGGCCCTTTCTCCCCAGCAGACCCTGGAGCGCGGTTATGCGGTCATGCAGGACGCCACCGGTCAGCTGGTGCGAGATGCCCGCACTTTGGAAGAGGGCCAGAGCATTAGCGTGCGTGCTGCCGCCGGTGCTGTTGAGGCTACAGTTACCGCCGTGCACCAAGAGAACCATTAGACCTAACCAGAACCTAGAGTGAGGTATAGAAAGATATGAGTGACAAAATCGAATTCACAGCAGAGCTTGACGCTACCCCGGTCAATCAGCTGACCTATGAGCAGGCCCGCGAAGAGCTCCTGCAGGTAGTAGCCCGCATGGAATCTGGGGCAAGCACCCTGGAAGAATCTATTGCCCTATGGGAACGTGGCGAGGCCCTTGCCCAGCGCTGCGAAGCCTGGCTCGACGGTGCCCAGGCCACCCTGGACGCTGCCCGCCAGAACCAGAATTAGGGCCATAAAAGTAGAGGGTATGGCAGGGGCACAGCCAAGCTGTTAGCTGACCACAGTGCACCTGCCATACCCTCGCGCTCAGAGGTGAGAGGCCTCTTAGTTCTGCTTGTAACTTGCCAGGAAGTTACCCAGCCGTTCTAGGGCGTCCGCTAGGGTGCGGGTATCAGGCAAGAAAACCAGGCGGAAATGGTCTGGCTTGCCCCAGTTGAAGGCAGAGCCGTGACTCAGCAGTATCTTCTGCTCTCGTAGCAGATCAAGCATGAATTGCTCATCGCTGGTGATGTTGAATTTCTCTACATCAACCTTGGGGAAGAGGTAGAGGGCACCTTGTGCCTGTTGCACGCTCACCCCCTCCATCTGGCTTAGCATCTGGTACGAAAGGTCGCGTTGCTCTTTAAGACGCCCACCGGGGAGCACCAGGTCATTGATGGACTGGTAGCCGCCCAGGGCTGTTTGAATGGCGTGCTGGGCCGGAACATTAGCGCACAGGCGCATGTTAGCCAGCAGATTAATCCCTTCAATGAAGGGGGCTGCTTCCTTCTTGGGCCCTGAGATAGCCACCCAGCCAGCACGGTAGCCGCAGACCCGGTAGGCCTTTGACAGACCTGAGAAAGTCAGGGTGAGGACGTCCTCACCTGCTACCGAGGCCATGTGGGTCATAGTGGCAGCATCGTAGAGAATCTTCTCGTAAATCTCATCGGCAAAGATAACAAGCTCGTGTTCCCGGGCCACATCAACAATCTGCTGGAGCACCTGAGGGGTATAAACCGCGCCGGTGGGGTTGTTGGGGTTAATGACCACAATTCCGCGGGTCTTGGGGGTGATTTTAGAGCGGATGTCCTCAATATCGGGGAGCCAACCGTTCTCTTCATCGCAGATGTAGTGCACCGGCTTGCCCCCTGCTAGCTGGGTCGCGGCCGTCCAGAGAGGGTAATCGGGGCTGGGCACCAGGACCTCTTCCCCGTCATCAAGCAGGGCCTGTAGGGTCATGGGGATGAGCTCTGAGACACCGTTGCCCAGGTAGACATCATCGGTGGTGATGTTCATGATGCCCTCGTTCTGGTAGTACTGCACAATGGCGGTACGGGCAGAGTAAAGGCCGCGAGAATCTGAGTAGCCCTGGGTGTAGGGCAGGTGCTCGATGATGTCCATCATGATGGTTTCAGGCGCTTCAAAACCAAAGGGGGCGGGGTTGCCGATGTTGAGTTTGAGGATCCGGTGGCCACGCGCCTCCATGCGCTGAGCTTCTTCCAGAATAGGCCCGCGAATATCGTAGAGAACGTTTTGAAGTTTTTTAGATTGCTTGAATGCCATGAGACCTACATTACTCCTTCATAGTGGTTAACCAGAAATAGGCGGCATCAGTTTCTGACACAGGGTTATCGCCGCTGGTGAGCGTGTTGAGACGCACCAGAGAATCAGTATCAAGATGCGCTGATACATCATTGAGGATGTCTTTAACCTCTTGAGGCAGCTCACCAGCCCGGGTAATTGGCACAATATTTTGCGCTAGCTCAGTACGCTCCGGGTCATCAAGTAAGAGCAAATTATTAGCCGAAATCTCTGCACTGGCTGAGTACATGTAGCTCATGCTAGTAGCACCGGTAATGAGTTCTTGAGCCTGATCAGACCTGTTATTAGAGGTCGTTCGGGTACCAGGGGTGCAGCCGTAGTGGGTCGTCAGAGAACTAGCGCCATTGGGGTTAGCGTCATAGCTACTAGGCGCAACCAGGCTCAGTTCAGCACAGACCGTATCTAAGTCGCTCATGCTTTCTAGATCATACCGCTGGGCGGTAGCCCGGGTGACCACATAGCCGTAACGGTTGGTGGCGTTTGATGGTGAAAGCACTTCAGCAGTATCAGGAAGCGCTCGATCCACATAGCTGACAATATCGTTACTGCTCAGCCCGCGCACGTTCAAAGAGGTAGCACTGGGGCTGGGGGTAGGGCTCGTGCTGGGGCCGGCACTACCGCTAGGGTCAGCGGACGCACTCCCACCAGAAGCCATACTCGGCTGAGAGTCTACCGCGGGGCTGGATTCTACCGTGGGGCTGGGTTCTGCCGCTCGTGCCCGCTCCTCTTCAATAATGGTGGGGCTCACAGCACCATTATCCGTCAGATAAAGCAGCAGGTCTCCAGATAGATCAGGGGTGATATGCACCAGCCCTTCAGCCGGGCTACTGGCGGTAGGTCTAGCTGTACTGGTGGCAGCAGTATCAAGGCCCATGCTGGCAAAATAAGCGGGGCGGTCATCTTCAGTTTCTACAACATCAACGGTATAACCAGCCTCTTGCAAGGCAGCCTGATAAATATAGGCTGCGTGGCGGGTTTCAGGGGTTAAACCTGTACCGATACGTAAAGTAGCGTCCGTGGCCGGGCTCGCTGAGGCACTCCCCCCACCCCCGGCTGTTGAATCACCACAACCACTGAGCGCGAGGCTGATAGCTGCAGCGAGTGCAAGCGCAGCAGCCCCATGGCGGGGCAGGTCTAGGCGTCCTTTTTCTTTAGCCATGCTGAGCCTCCTTGTACTTGCTGGCCATTTCCTGGGCGTCCGCATGGCCAAGGAGTCGGGCGGCCTCATCAACCAGAGAGTAGTAGAAGTGCTGGTCTAGTTCTGCCAGGGGGATCCATTCGGCGCGGTCGGTGGAGCCGTTGACTTCGTAGGTGAGTTCTCCGCCGGTGATGTGTGCCCTGTAGAAGGTCCGCATGGCGCAGAAAGGACGGGTGGCACCAGCTTCTGGCTCAAAGTAGGCTGCGTGCACCCCTAGCAGTTGGTCAAGTTCTACCCGGTAACCGGTTTCTTCAAAGACCTCGCGTAGGGCGGTCTCGTGGGGTTGTTCGCCAGGGTCCATGCCGCCGCCGGGCAGGGTCCAGCCCGGTCGGTAGCCGGGAATGTGCGGCACCCAGCGGGAGAGCAGAATCTTGCTGTCCTTAATGACCACGGCGTAAGCGGCTGGGCGAGTGTCCATCACCAGGGGCATCTTTTCTTCCTTTGTTCGTGCTCAAGAACCAGTCTATTGCACTCCTGGGCGGGGCATGGTGTGCCCGTTCGCGGGCAGCTAGCATACCGGTTTTTCTGGGCTAAAGACGATAGGCTCATAGGTATGATAGTGACCGGGATTTTAGCAGCAGAAACAACGCCCCTTAAAGAAAGCGCAGAGACCGCGGGAACCGCGATGACCAGGTTAGCTAGCCTAGATTTTTGGCTGGGTGCCCCCTTGCGCATATTCATCATTATCTTCATTGGGTTTGTTTTACATGCCCTAGTGCGAGTGATTATTCGCCACGTCACCGACTCTATTGCCCGTGGTACTAAGAGCCGGGTGGTTGCAACAGGAGAGAAAAAGGGTGGCAGAAATAGCCGGTGGAAGTCTGATGTTTCCTTAGCCAGTGCCCGCCAGTCCCAGCGCGCTCAAACGGTTGGGTCGGTGCTTCGTTCGGTCTCATCAATCGTGATCTGGACGGTCATGATTGTCATGATTATTGCTGAGTTAGGCTTCAATATCGCCCCTGTTATTGCCTCAGCCGGCGTGGTGGGTGTTGCCCTATCTTTTGGGGCTCAGTCTCTGGTGAAGGATTTTCTCTCAGGTATCTTCATCGTGGCTGAAGACCAGCTAGGTATCGGTGACTGGGTTAACCTGGGTGAAGCTGAGGGCGAGGTGGAAGCTGTGGGCCTGCGCACCACCCAGGTACGTGATACCGCCGGAACCCTCTGGCATGTGCGCAACGGCGAAATCCTCCGCGTAGGTAACTCCTCCCAGGGCTGGGCCCGCACCATCATCGACCTACCCATCCCCTACGATGCTGATATTGACGAGATGGCCAAGTTTTTGATGACCTCCACACAAAAGGCCATCAAGCTACCGGGCATCAAAGAAAACATATCGGGCAAGCCCCAATACCTGGGTGTGCAGTCGGTCACCGGCGAATCGGTGGTACTGCGCCTAACGGTCAAAACCGCCCCCTCAGAGCAGTTCGCGGTAGGCCGCAAACTCCGTGAGGAACTAAAAAAAGCCATGGATCAGCGCGGGCTGCGCATCCCTCTAGCTAACCAATCAGTAATACACAATGAGGTCCATGAGCACCCACCGGTAAGTACAGGCGCTAGCCCGAAGACCGCTCAGGAACCGCCCCAGGCTAAGCCCTAGCGTTTCTTCCCGCGAGAGCCCCGGCCAGACCCCTTAGCAGCGCCCTTACCGCCCTTCTGCACCTGGTACTGGCGCAGATTACCGCTCTTCTGGGCATTGCGTTTCTTCCGGTCCTCCGCCTCCCGGCGCTTATTGGCAGCAGCCCGCTTACGCTTAGCCTCTTCCTTCTCACGCCGCTGCTTCTCAAGGGCCACCTCACGGCTATCACTTCCCCGCTGCGAAGCGGCAGTACGGCCACGGGTAATCCCCACAAAGTCCTGAATAACCTGCTCACGGGCGTCCTCACGGGCCTCTCTCTTCCACACCAGCAGAACCGGGTACTCCTCCAGCCCTTCCACCGGCCGGTAGGTCACATCTTTACGGTGATAGAAACGAGCCACAGACATAGGCACCACCAGCAGGCCCAGCCCAGCAGCCACCAGCTCAACAGCGTCCGCCCGGTGCCTCATCTGGGGCAGCGGACGCGGGTTCTCAGCCCGGTAATCAGCAGAAAGATCACGCCACTCAGGCACCTCATCGGGGCTTTGCAGCAAGAACTCTTCAGCTAGTTCAGCTAGAGGAACCGTATCAAGTACGGTCAGCAGATGCTCCTTAGGCAAGATCACCACCGGAGTCTCCCGATAAAGCTCAATAGCGTGGTATCGCTTCTTATCGCGGGCAGCAGGCTCATCCTCAGCACGCACCAGGGCCATATCTGCAAAAGCATCCAGTGAAGCTAAACCCTGCCCCTGGGCCAAGGCAACATCAGTTAGCGGCGCCAGCGCTGAATAACGCTCCCGCCAGCGCGTAAACCACTTACCGGGCATCACCCCAGGCACAAACCCCACGCACAGGCCGGGCACCTGCCCCACCTGCTCATAGCGGGCCGTCTGATCATCAACCAGCAAATCGGGGTGGGCAAGGATGCGCTCGCTCAGAGTCATAGGGTGGTGTCTTTCGGTAGGTGAGGCATAGAACGATTCCTGCCCCGAATTTTAGCGGTGATAATAAAAGCTGCCAGCACAACCAGCACGAGGGCAGCCACCTGTGGGTTCTCAAGCCACAGCCAAACAACCGACATACCCACGGTGGCGTAAATGGTGCCCCAGATGAGAGTGCCCACCAGCATGGCCGGTATCCAGCGGATCAGGGGCATGCGGGCAAAACCCGTGGTCAGAATAACCGCAGTTTGAAAGCCCACCGTCAAGAAGCAGGCAGGCACAGCCAGCACACCCCAACGGTTCACCCAGTACTGGGCTCTACGGTAGAGGGGGTGCCCCATAAGATACTGTATTTTCTCGAAGCGGGACCCGCTCACCTGGGCCAGCCAGCCCAGCGAAAAAACCAGGCAGGTACGCACAATACCCACCGCCCACATAAAACCGATGGCGGCAACCAAGTGCAAACTTTCAAGCCATTCCCTCACCCCACCAGTCTAGCTGGTTCAGCCCCTAAGCGGGCAGGCACTCAGGTGAGCAGGCACTTACCTCATCTCAGGTCAGTTTGATAGCTTTTATTTTCTTCACAGAAGACGGTAGAGCATCAAAAGCACCCAGGCGCAGCTGCTGTGCCAGCGCCTCAGACCGGCCCAGCAGGTAACCAATTGCAAAGGGATTTAATCTCAGCTCCTCAGCCTGAGCATGTAGCCCACGTAGCCAGTCCCCCATGGTCAGCTCATCGGTAAGCTCACCCACATCGGCCTGCACAGCCTTTACCTGAGCCAGCAACTCCGTTTGAGGTTCAGTCAGAGGCAGGCCCGCCGCAGCCGTAGCGCAGAGGCAATAGCGCACAGCCTTAGCAGCCTTACGCACATCGTGTAGCCCCTCATCGTAAGAAACACCGGCAGCAAAATCAGCTGCTTCTTCTGGCCAGGTGACTACCGCCCCTTTCCCCTGCTTGACCAGGTTCTTCCGCAAACGCTTAGCCACCTTGTTCACATAGTTCTCGCTATTGAGCGGAAGCTCTAACAGCAAGGTCACATCGGTCAGTAAGGACTCAAGAGCCAATTGAAGTTCTAACCGATCTGCAGATGCCAAATAGCGGCGGGCTTGGGTGGCAGCCTCTTCCTGCTGGTGTTCCATCACCACACCCAACATACCGGCAAAGCCCTGCCCCAGAATCGGGTGGCTCTGCACCGTCTGCTGGGCTAGGGGGTGCATCAGCTCGCCGTTACGGTGGGTTTCAAGCTGACGGGCGTATATTTTCAGCCCCCGCATTATTTCTTCAAGCGCCGGGGCGCACCCGCTGCGTGCGTAGGGAAGAGCCATATATTTCAGTACGCTGCGCAACTGGCGGGCAACAATTCGCCCCTGGTGGGTAGCATCGGGTACTCCTGCGGCAACCAGTAGATCAGCTTGAGCTAGTCGTTGAGCGTGAGAGGCAAGCACACTGGTGAGCAGCTCTGCAGAGCCCGGCACAGTGGGGAACCCCGCTGGCAGAGCTTTTTTGCTCTTTTTACCTGTCTTTTTATTGCGCCCCTTGCCCTTTGCCGCCAGGCGGGCTTCAAAGTCGGCGTCCTGCCCCAGCGCCCGGGCGATTTTAGCCGGTGACTTTGAGGCAAGAGCCCCAAGGGCCCGTAGCTGAGTAGCCACAGCATCAAATAAGGCCTCTGCTAGTTGAGGGTCCTGGGCGGTCTGCCCTAGAAGCTCTACCTCCCACTCATGCCAGGTACGTTCCTGGCCGGTGGCAAAATCCAGCGCCTGCACACGGTCATCACAAATCTCAGCTAGTTCTTGCCCGGCAGCATCACGTATGACAGTTCGAGTCCGGTGGGTTTGTAGCGAAACCCGGGGTTCTAGCTCTTCACCCAGGGCGGGAACCTGCACAAATTTCTTGACAGCTGCTGGCATTAGGGAACTTTGGGGAAGCAGGTCAAAAGTCACCTCATGACGCTGGCCAGCAGCATCAAACTTAATATGCCACCCCTGGTCATACCCGCCCAGCCGACGGCGCAGGGCAACCTTGTGGCGGCCAAGGTTGCCAGAAGGTGTGTCGTAGTAGGTGGCATCAAGCTGCTCAATGACAGGCTCACGAACGCTCCACTGGGTGAAACTCCATTCCACAGAGGGAACCTCACGATTCACATCGGCAAGCTCAAACTTCTGCTCAACTTCTAGATGGTGAGGCTTATTCAAAAGTAGACACGCACCCCACACCCACCAACTAGACAACGGCCCCACCCGCGGCAAAAATATGA
>NZ_JBPPUO010000016.1:0-31834 GCF_053544675.1 Rothia sp. 32237D007AR
TGTATGGGCGGGTGTTTGCGGTGGTGCGGGGGTTGGTGTTTTTGGCTGCGGGTGGGACTTTTGAATAAGCCTCAAGGGATGAGCGGGAAGAGAAAAAGTTAGTGAGCAGATTCTTACCGATAAGTGACATACGTGGCCCTAAAATTCCTATGGTGTAAAGCAATGGGGGGGTGACGTGCGAAAACGTCTTCCCACATACTGTAGGTGCGCCAGATGTCCAGGCGCTAAGCCCCAGGTTGCGCCCCGGTGAACTGCCAGTGAAAGGCGGGGCGGACGTCCGCGCTCGCCTTAAATACAAAAAGGGGTGTTTTTGGGAGTTAGGGGCGCTAGAAGGTGGGGCTATCTCCCAAAATGGGGTGTTTTTGGGAGATAGACCTGGCTATGATGGGGGCTAACTACCAAAAACAGCTATTTTTGTGAGATAGGGGCGGGCATTGAAGAAGTATAAGAGCCTGAAAGCGGTCTTTCACCAGTTTGATGCTGCAACTGCCCAGGAAGAAAATAGACGGAGAAGAGCCATGGGTTTCGGCTCCTCCTTTCAAGTAGGCGACTATTCCCTTTTCTATATGTCTACCCCGCAGCTTCTGGTCTTACTGGAACAAGTGCTCCTGAATGAGCGAACGATTGGGCAACTTGCTGCTGATATTCCCCTGGCAGCTCAAAGAGGCTACCTTTATGAGCTTATTGTTCGTGAAATTACAGCTACTAATGAGCTAGAGGGTGTGCGCTCCACCCGGCAGGAAATTCAGGAGGCTCTTGAGGCTGAGCCCTCTGAGAATAAATCTTTTAGGGAGATAGCCCGACTTTATGTGGAACTTTCTGAGGGCAAAATTGAGGCTCCTCGTACTCTGCAGGAGATAAGAGATATTTACGATGGCCTCTTCGGCGCAGAGATTTCTAGCCAAGACGCTCTGGACGGAGAACTTTTTAGAACTGGACCGGTCTACATTCGAGATGGTGCGGGGAAAACTATTCATTCTGGTGTTCAGGGCGAGCAGGCAATCCGACGGCAACTCCAGGCCATGCTGACGCACTTAGAGGAGGAAACCCCTTTTCTTCTATCCAGGGTCGTCTCCCACTTCATGTTTGAGGCTGTGCACCCCTTCTATGACGGTAATGGCCGGTTTGGGCGTTTTATGTTGAGTGCCCAACTGTATGAGGTGCTTTCGGTCTATACCGTCTTGACACTATCGGCGGTTATCTATCAGAAGAAGGCCGCCTACTATAAGGCTTTTAGTGAGGTGGAGGAGCCTCTTAATATGGGCGATGCCACCTATTTTGCTCAGGTGATGTTGGGTTTTATTCGGGACGCCCAATTAGAACTTATTAGTGACTTCTACGCTAAAAAACAGCTCATGAATAGTCTCTCAGCCCGCCTGAATACGCTGCCCCAGGAGAGAGAAGAACTTTCCCACGGTGCCTTGGAATCCCTCTTTGTGTTGGGGCAGGTTCACCTATTTGGTGGAGGTTCTGGGCTTGACTGGGATACCCTGACGAAGGTCACAGAAAAATCTAGGAATACGGTCAGGTCCTACATCGAGGAGCTAGAGCAGGAAAAGCTTATTGAACGAGTCTCTTCCCGCCCCTTGCGGGTGCGGCTGAGCGCACACGGTAAGAGCCTACTCTTTTCTGAGCAGGCGTAGACTTTTTGTAGTTACAAGAATTTGAATTGAATGGAGTGCCCATGTCACTTGCTGGTAAGAACCTGTTAGAAGGCCCTGCCCCCACTTTCCTGCCTGAAGAGCCTGAGTTGTTGGCCCGCGTCCGCGCAGGTGCTGCCCCCGCTGAACTTGCACAAGCCTTCCCCACCTCGCCCCTGGCTTGGGCCTTGCTGGCTGAAGAAACCCTGGGTGCTGGTAAGACCCTGGAAGCCTATGCTTATGCGCGCGTGGGCTACCACCGCGGACTGGATGCCCTGCGTGGTAATGGCTGGCGTGGGCACGGCCCAATCCCGGTGAGCTACGAACCGAACCGCGGCTTCCTCAAAGCCCTACTGATTTTGGGGCGAACCGCCGCAGCTATTGGTGAGGCAGATGAGGCTGAGCGTATCGAGAAGTTCCTGAATGATTCTGACCCTGCCGCCGCCGCCGAGCTGGCTTAGCCCCTGCGTCCAGCACAGGCCGGGGACGGATGTTGTGAGACTTCCCGGCCTCCCTGCCGCCTAGCCCCTACCTCAGGGCGCGGACGCCCGCCTTTAGTTTTCTTGCCCCTTGCCAATGCGGTGGTAGCCGGGGGCTACGAAGCGGTGGAAGATGAGGGTGGTGATTGCAACCAAGGGGAGGCGCCAGACGGCGCTGGCGGGGTCATCTTGGCCGGGGAAAGCAAGGGCCAAGAGAGCTATCACAAAAACTAGTTGAGGGGCGTAGGAGTAGCTGGTGGGTAGCGTCCTGCGAGCTGCTGCCCTCTGACGGCCTGTGTAGATACCAAACGCGACACAGCAAAAGACGAGGATAAAGGTCAGTAGGTTGACCTCAAAAATATAGGCTGCAAAGAGAGCCGTGAAGAGGGCCGTGGCGGTGAGTGCTTGTGGCCAGGTGCCGCCGATACGCTCCTCGTAAGCATAGGGCGCGGACGCCTGTTGCGGCTTGGGGCTGTGCTGGAGAGTTTGTTCGGTCATGGTTTCCTCCTTTTTATTTATCTCTCTAATACCCCTATAATATTATTACTTACTATTTTGGGTTAAAGAAAAGGTCGCAACCTACTGGCTGCGACCTTTTCTCATACACACACATTTCTTTTGCACCAATCCCTCACGGGAGGAGCCTCAGAGGTTACACACATCTCTGAAAGGGGTGACTCATCATCACGGTGAGATTCTCAGTCTCTTAAGGTGGTGAGGTTTTCTCTCCTCGTCCTCATACCTTAACTATGAACCCCTAACCTTTGAACTCAATTCGGGGAACCTGTGCGAAACCTAAGAAAAGATTTCTCCTGAAGCTTCTCTACCAGGTGGCAAGGGAACTACCCGTTACTGCAACCCCAGGCTTCTGAGTTTAAAGCGCAGTCATCTGCAACTAACCCAACTTTGGTCCGCCAGACTCTCACCAGCTGAGGGTCACTGGTGCGGCTAACTGTCCCCTCAATGACTTGCCACGGCCCGCCGTCTACTGAGTATTCGCCGCGGTAAGTGGTGGTCAGGGCGAAATAGTAGTCGCCGGGGTCTGCGTAACGGTGGGAGGTGTCGGTGGGCTGATCCCACACGTCCGCACCTAGCTGGTAGCCGGGGTAAGTGACGGGTCCGAGACTAGCACCGTCATCATAGTCAAAGGTGTAAGAGATTGGGGTCGCGCGGAGCACCACATGTTGGCCGTTGATAGTGCGCGTGAATTCTTGGGGGTTGGGGTCGGCCCAGAAGTTGGTGTTGTAGTTTTTGAGGGTGTGCGGTGCCCGCTCCTGGCGAGGAAGAGCCGGTTCTATAGGGAAAGTGTCGAAATCTTGGGTAGTGATAGTGACACGGACGGGGCGTACCTCCGGCTGCCCGTTTTCTTCGGCGGCAGGGGGACGGCACTGGTAGGGAGAGGAGCCGTCACCGTATTCCCCGTTTGCTGACGCATAACTGACCTTGCTGAGAGTATTGTCCTTGGTGAAACAGTAGATGTCTGTACGGGGAGCACTGTACCCAGGTGCTGGCTCAGAGGCGGAAGACTCCTCGATAGGGTTGATGCTGACAACTTCACCGGGAGTATCATCTGATCTTATGTCGTATTGTGTAACAGTTTCATCCTCGATAGCTGGTACCCCCTGTAAATAGTTATCTTTAATATTTACCATAAATCCTTGCTCAGTTGTTTTACCCTGGGTATTTGCACTTGCGGGGACATACGCTATTTCCAGTAGAATTAGGATGATACTAACGGTTAATAATTTTTTCTTCATTCACCGACCTTCTTAGCGCCGGTGATTTTCCAGTTTTCATCCGAGAACTGAAGTTGCAGTTCAACTCCCCGGCTTGAGGCTTCAGAATTCTTACTATATGTAGCTTCTTCGTTGTACAAAAGAATCGAATCAGCAACGTTGATATTGCTTCCTACGGAATAAGCACCATTGCCAAGGCTGATTATTAGAGAATCATTGTAGTGAATAGTTGAATTTCCTCCAATGATCCATCCACCCGATTCGTAGATTTCTTTGAGGGCGTCATAGAAATCTAGCTCTTGTTGAAAAGACTCATCTACAAGGGCTTTAGCTGTAGCAACGTCGCCTGTCTGGTGGGCGTAGTTTCGCATGTCGTTCCAATAGTCGATAAATAGGAGCATTGCCTCAGCGCTCTCAACGTTCATACCTTCTGGTGCTACTGGCTTGGGCACGTTTTGGGCAGGGCCGTGCTCGTCAGCGGGGCGGTAGTCACCGTCAGGTGCTTTAGAGCCGCCTGAGTAGCTTTCTTGGGCTTGTGCAGTAGGTGCTTCATCCGTGGGGGCTTCGCTGGGGTTCGTGGTGTCTGAGGTGCTGGAAGTTGGGGAGCTGGTTTCAGGTTCAGGGACGGAACCTGTGGGTTGGTTGCTGCAACCTGTGAGGATGAGTGCTGCGAGGGTTGTCAGGGTGAACGTTTGGGTAAGGGTGTGTTTCATGGGGTTTCTTGCTAGTTTGGGATTTGTGGTTAGGGCGAAGGTTTGGGTGAGTGTGTGTTTCATGAGGTTCTTTGGCTGGGTAGCTTTGTGGCTAGGTCTTATGTGAGTTTATAGTGGCGAAGCTGATGCAGGGCAAGGGTTTAGACCTCTCACTTGGTTTTTGACAGTAGATTACGTCTGATAAGCCGAGATATCCACAATTTCTTAGGTCTGACGTGGGCTAACAGGCCTACAAGGTGCCCTAAACTGTCGAATTTAGCGGGATCTGCTTTTAGTCACAATGATCGATAGAGTACCTGATGGCTTGAGAAGCAAAACATAGGGGGTATCTATGAATCAAGAAGTGAAGAATTACGGCACCTACCAGCCTGTTTACCATGCTCTACAGCCTGCCAATAGGTGCCAAGTCCACACAGACCTTAGACACTGCGGAGACCCCAGCGCCGAGAACTACAGGATAGACAGCGGAACAGGCCAATGTATGATTAAAGGCTGGGTGTTCCTAGGCGGCCTGTACTATATCGCCGATGAACTCAGGGCAGAAGCACTGTGCCATAGTCTCTGGGGCTCTGAAATCGCACAGGTATATAGCGATGAAACAGACCATATCTACTACACAGAATGGGGTGAATTGTAAGCTGACAAAGAGTTCAACGTGTAGAAACCAGACCCCAGCGAAGAAAAACCTTATGCTGCATATATGAGCGATAAAAAGGTTCTTCCCATCGGTTTGTACGAAACTCTCAAAACACGCAGGGTACTATCCCAAGCCCTCCCCGGAGAAACCGAATGGGTCGAATCAGAAATCCCAGGTGACGACTCTGAGCACGTCTCCTCCCTAGCCCGCTATGTAGCGCAACAGGTAGCTACAAAACTTGAACAAACTGACGCTCCAGAACGTATCGCCCTTATCAACTCTCTTCTAACTCACCTAGAAGACGAGACTGGCCCTGACGAAGTTCTTGCGGCGGACAGCCCTAAAAAGGCTGGCTCTATTATCCAGTTCACCGAGCTCAAACCTCGGCAACAAGTTAGGCCTTCAAACCGCCCCACCACCCCGCTCAATAGCGTCGCTCTTCTCACCAACAACCCTAAAGAGCCTCAACTTGGCGAAGAAATAAAAAAAGAACTAGAAAGCGCCGACCGGGTAGACCTCTTATGCTCTTTCCTCAAGCTCACAGGCGTCAACGTCCTGGCCCCACAGTTGGATATTCTCAAAAGACGGGGCATCCCCCTCCGCGTCATCACCACCACTTACATGGGGGCTACTGACCGTAAAGCCGTAGATAAACTCGTCAAAGAATATGGCGCACAAGTCAAAATTAGCTACGAAAAGAACTCAACCCGGTTACACGCAAAAGCCTGGCTCTTTCACCGCAACACCGGCTTCTCCACAGGCTATGTAGGTAGCTCAAACCTCTCACATGCTGCCCTCACCGACGGTCTGGAATGGAACGTCAGAATATCCAACACCGTCACACCGGGTATCTTAGGGCAGTTCAAGGCAGCCTTCGAAAGCTACTGGAAATCCCACCAATTTGAAAGCTACACAGGGGTAGAGGAAGACCGCAAAAAACTAGATAAATCACTAGAACAAGCCACAATAGGCACCGGGGCCTCAGCATGCCCTAACCTTCACATCAACTTCTCCTATGTGGACGTTCACCCCTACCCCCATCAGGCCATTATGCTGGATGAGCTACAATCAGCCCGCCACAAAGGCCACCACCGCAACCTAGCAGTAGCGGCCACGGGTACAGGCAAAACCATTTTCTCTGCTCTCGATTACAAGAGACTCTGTGAAGAAGCCGGACGGAAACTACGTCTCCTTTTTGTCGCTCACCAGTCTGAAATACTAAACCAGTCACGTAGTGCTTTCGCCACAGTCATGCGGGACGCTAACTTTGGTGAACAATACTTTGGGGGAAGAATCCCTGACCATAACGAACATGTTTTTGCAACGATTCAGACCCTTGCAGGGGCAGGTAGTGAGCGGTTCGCGCCTGAGCATTTTGATGTCATCATCATTGATGAATTCCACCACGCCTCCGCCCCCAGCTATCAGAAGATTCTCGACTACTTTCAGCCACAAGAGCTCATTGGTCTTACAGCAACCCCTGAACGTACAGACGGTAAAAACGTTGCCGCCGAATACTTCGACGGACGCATCGCCACTCAACTTCGCCTCTGGGACGCCCTTGAAGCAGACCTACTGGTCCCTTTTCACTACTACGGTATCAATGACGCAACAGACCTGAGCGCACTCACCTTTGAACGAGGAAGCTACCGCGATAGCGAGCTCTCACACTACTACCTGGGTAATAAACGACGGGTAGGGCTTATCCTGCAACAAATTGAGGAGAAGATAGCTAACCCCCACAACATGCGAGCCATCGGGTTCTGCGTAGATACAGACCATGCCCGGTACATGGCAGAAGAATTCAACAAAGCAGGTATTCCAGCTACCTCTCTTCTAGGTAGCGATAACGCTGAGCGGCGCCAAGAAGTCATTGCCCAGCTGAAAGACCCCGCACACAAGCTCACCACAGTTTTTACGGTTAATCTTTTCAATGAGGGTGTAGATATTCCTGAAGTAGATACCCTGCTCATGCTACGCCCCACCCAGTCACCGACTCTCTTTCAACAGCAGCTGGGGCGTGGTCTGCGCAGGTCACCTGATAAGGCGGTCCTAGTAGTACTAGACTTCGTGGGCAACCAGGCTAGGGGCTTTAGATTCGACCTTAAAATGCGTTCACTTACCCGTAGCGGCGTGGTGACACCGGGCGATATCGAAAACCCATTCCTCCCACCTGGGTGTAGCATCCAGTTGGATAAAAAGACTCAACAGCAGGTACTCAAAAGTATCAAAGCAGCTCTTAACCCCAAAGTGGAGGTCTTGGCCGATAACCTCAAGGTGTTTGCTGAAGAGCAAAAGAAAAAGAACTTTGAAGTTGTGGTCACCCAGCTCCTTGAGCCTTATCTTGAACGGTATGGTCTAGAACTTGCTCATATCTATGGGAGAAAAACAAAGAACGGTAAAGGGTTAACTTTTACATTCCTCCTGGACCAGGCAGGGCAGATACCTAGGATCTCGGGCCTTTATGAAAAGGGGTCGGTGACAGAGCACCTGTCGAATCGCATTAAGGCCTTCACCAATGTGAACGATGAGGAACGAGTCGATACTTATCAGCGACTTCTATTAACCGATATTTGGGAAAAAGACCTCAGCATGCGGGAAAAACGCTTTGCCTGGATGCTGCTTTTCTCCTTCTGGCCCAACGGCAAGATAGGGGACAGCAAGGAAAAATTTACCCTCGACCAGGGACTGGGCGAACTGCGTCAGCACCCGTATTTCATTCAAGAACTCTTACAGATTTGGGCTTACCGGCTAGGCGCAGACAGGCACGCCCCTCAACCTTCTTCTAAAGTGTCAGAAGATATTCCGTTGCGCACTCACGCCTACTATTCACGCGAAGAAATCTTTGCTGCCATAGGTCTTCACGAGAATGAAAAGCGGTCTGTACCGGCGGGTGCTGTGCAAGGGGTCTACGAGTCGCGCGCAACTAACACCATTGCCTTATTGGTGAACCTTAGCAAGTCTGAGAAGCACTTCACCCCTGAAACAATGTATAGGGACTATGCCGTGACTGAGCGTGAGTTCGCTTGGGACTCTCAGAACTCAACCGCTTCTGAGAGCAGGCTAGGGAGAATCTACCAGCACCACGGGCAGCTGGGGCAGGTCCCACTACTTTTTGTGCGCTATACCAAAGAGGACGGAATAGGTACGGCACCCTACCTGTTTGTGGGTTCTGTAACCTACCGTTCTCATAGCGGCTCGCAGCCGATGCACATTAAGTGGGACCTGGAGCGCCCCTTACCTGCTGACCTCTTCGCTCTTGCCCGTTCTACCGCTTAACTTGCGAGTAGAGGGCGCTGACGGCTGCGCGCACGCCTACTTGGAGGGTGGGCTCTGGTTGGGGTGCGAAGAAGGGGGAGTGGTTTGAGGCAATTGGTTCCTCGGCTAGCTGTTCGGGCGTCATTCCGCCTAAGATCCAGAAGCAGTAGGGGATGTTCGCGGCGTCCCCCAGTTCCCCAAAGTCTTCGCTGGCCATGAGGTAAAAATTGGGGTCGAAGGTGACCTGCTGGCTGCCGAGTTCTTGGGTGAATACGGCTGCTAGTTCGGTTGAGACCTGCTCATCGTTCACCACAGAGTTTGAATAGTGGTAGTTGATGATATCGGGGGCTGGTGCCCCTGAGGCGAGGGCCTCTGCTTGGGCGATGCGTTCCACGGCGGCCAGAACGCGCTGGCGTACTTGGGGGTTGAAGGTTCTGATGCTGGTGCGGATCTCTGCTGAGTCGGGGATGATGTTCTCTTTCTTCCCGGCATGGAGCGACCCGACCGTCAGCACCGCTGTCTCACTGGGCGCTACTTCACGTGCCACCACCGTCTGAAGGCGTACTACCAGGTGGGCAGCCAACACTACCGGGTCGATAGTGTCTTGGGGTTGGGAGCCGTGCCCGCCCTTACCGTGAAGGGTGATACCTAGTGAATCAACGGCAGAGGTTAGTGGGCCGGTTGTCACAATGACCTTCCCCGCTTCAAAGGGGAAGACATGCTGGCCGTACATGACGCTGGGCACGGGCACGGTCTGCCACAGCCCTTGGGAGACCATGAGTTTGGCCCCGTCCTTGCCTTCTTCACCAGGTTGGAAGATGAACTCGATGGTCCCTGCCCAGTCGCTGCCGTCACGGGCGAAAAGGTCCATGGTTTTTAGGCCCATGGTGATGTGGCTGTCGTGCCCGCAGGCGTGCATGACGCCCACAGTTTCACCCTCCCAGGTGCCCACGGCGGTAGAAGCGTAGGGCAGGCCGGTGCGCTCAGTGACCGGTAGCCCATCAATGTCGGCCCGGTAGGCCACCGTGGGGCCCTCACCGTTGCGTAGGATCACCACGGTGCCGGTTTCCCCGATGGGGACGATGTCGCAGATGACCCCCTGCCCTAGCAGCAGGTTCTGGGCTCGTTCCCTAATCTTTCGGGTGGTCTCATATTCTTGCAAGCTCAATTCTGGGCTGGCGTGGTAGGCCTTGTACTCCTCAAGCAGGTGCTCTTGATCGGCTGCGGTCAGGCTGAGCGAAGCGGGCAGGTAGGTCATGGGTTAACTCCTTGTGGGGTTGATATGTGGGGTAGAAGGCTAGAGGTGAGGGTAATAAAAACCGGTGTGCCCGCCCCCTTCCCGGAAAGGGGTGAACACACCGGCTAGATACTATTGGCCAATCATGATCCCTGCACCTGGCCCCATGGGCAGGTTGAAGAAGTAGAAGACGAAGAGCACAGCCAGCCACGCCAACCAGAAGGTGAACACGAAAGGCAGCAGGCGGGCCATCATGGTTCCTAGCCCTGCCTTGGGCTCATACTTACGCACCATGGCCAGTACCAGGAAGATGTACGGGTTCATGGGGGTAACAATCTGGGTTGCAGAGTCGCCCACACGGAAGGCACCCTGAATGAAGCCAGGCTCGAACCCGAGGATACCGAACATGGGCACGAAAACTGCTGCCATGAGCGTCCACATGCCTAAACCTGAGACGATGAAAAGGTTCAAAATTGAGCACAGGACGATGAACATGACGATGACGGGGAAGCCAGTCAGGCCAGCATTTTCTAGGATCGTTGAGCCGCTCACGGCGATCCAGGAGCCTAGGCCACTCCAGTTGAATAGGGCGATGAACTGGCCTAGTACAAAGGCCAGGACCAGGAAGCCCACCATGTCTTTCAGGGCTTCACCCATGAGTGTGGGGACGTCCTTGAAACCGCGGACGGTGCCAGCAACACGGCCGTACACGTAGCCACTGACGGAGAAGAACAAGAAGATGATGAAGACAATCGATGAGAGCAGGGGGGACTGGGGCAAGAAGCCGCCTGCTTCGTTACGCCAGGGGGAGTTGGGCATCAGGCAGGCGATGAGTACCGCGACCCCCACCAGCAGGAAGGCGATAGCGCCCCAGGCTAGGGCCTTCTTCTCGCGGGAGGAAACTTCGCCAGTTTCACCATTGGGCAGCTCTTGCTCAGCGGGAGGCACCTGCTCCTGGCCGATGGCACGCTGCATACGGGTGGAGGGGGTGGAGCTCTTGTCCTCTAGTTCCTCTTCGCTGATTTCTTCGGTGGAAATCTTGTCGCGCACAATGCGAGGCTCCAGCACCTTATCGATGATGAAACCAGCAACCAGGGTCAGAATGATTGCTGAGACGATGTTGAAGTAGTAGTTAGAAATAGGGGAGACCTCAGCGGCGTTTTCTGCCAGTGCCGGAACAGAAGGAATCACCGCGTTGGTGATGCCGGCAAAGAGGGCATCCAAGGAGGTCGGCAGGACGTTGGTGGAATACCCGGCGCCCGCAGCGGCGAAGCCACCGAGCAGACCTGCTAGGGGGTGGCGTCCTGCTGCTTTGAAGGCGAGGGCTGCTAGCGGAGGAACAATCAGGAAGACGGAGTCAGCCATGATAGAACCCAGCACGCCAATGAAACCTACTGCGTAGGGAAGGACCCAGCGGGGGGCACCGCCGATGCTGTAGCGGATTGCTGCGGCCAGGAAACCAGATTTTTCGGCGATACCAATAGCCAGCAGAATCGTTACCACGGTCAAAAGCGGTGGGAAACCAATATAGTTTTCGCCGATGGTGGTGGTGAACCACGTAAGACCCTCAGGGGTGAAAAACCCCCGGATAGCAAGAGGCTCGTCTGCCCCGGGGACGTGAATAGTTACCTTGTTCCAGGCCATGAGCGAAGAAGCTACTGCGGTGACCAGGAAAAGAAGGGTAAAGAGAGTAAAGGGTTCGGGCAGTTTATTGCCCACATTCTCGATACCGTTGAGAACTTTATCCAGGGGAGATTTGGAGGTTTTAGTGTCGGTAACCATAACCACTTCCTCAGTGTAATGTGTGTGTGCTGTGGCCTAGTATAAGCAGGTCGGGTGGTACTGGACTACTTTGAAAGAATATGACGGCGGGTGCGCCCCGCCTGCACCGGCTAAACTAGAGCCCATGCGCTACACCTACCTTGGCCCCTCGGGCACTTTTACTGAAGCAGCTCTTTTGACCGTGCCCGGTGCCCCCGACGCTGAACGCATCCCCTCAACGTCCGTACCTGCGGCGTTAGATGCCCTGCGCGATGGCCAGGCTGACGCTGCCATGGTGCCCATTGAGAACTCTGTAGAAGGTGGGGTTACCGCAACTCTTGATGCCATTGCGGCACTAGATGGCTCCTTGCGTATTATCCGTGAAGTGCTGGTGCCTATCACCTTTGTGCTGGTTGCCCGCCCGGGCGTTACCTTAGAGAGCGTCAGAACAATCTCAACTCACACCCACGCTTGGGCGCAGGTGCGTTCCTGGGTGGCAGAGAACAAGCCGGGTGTGGAGTACCTGCCCGGTTCGTCCACCGCTGGCGCTGCCTTGGGCTTATTGAACAAGAACCCCGGTTATGAGGCTGCGATCTGCTCGCCTGCGGTAGCTCAGACCAACCCCCAGTTGCAGGTGCTGGCCCATAATATTGGTGATAATAAGAACGCGGTGACTCGCTTTGTGCTGGTTGCCCGCAATGCGGCAACCCCTACCCCTACCGGTGCAGATAAAACGACCTTGGTTATTCCCTTGCCCCAGGACCGCCCAGGTGCCCTGCTGGATTTATTGGAGCAGTTCTCTACCCGCGGTATTAATCTTTCCCGCATCGAATCGCGGCCTACCGGCGAATTCTTGGGCTCCTATTTCTTCTCTATTGACATCGACGGGCACCTTTATGATGCTCGTGTGCGCGATGCCCTGCGCGGTATTCACCGGGTCTCACCTGGGGTTCTTTACCTGGGTTCCTACCCGCGCGCTGATAAACGATTAGCCGCCGTAGACCCCATGCACGATGAGACGTCCTTCGATGATGCCCGTGCCTGGGTTGAAAGTCTTTTCCCGGGTGGGCGGCCTGAGGATCTCAAACACAATATTTAGAGGCGTCATTTAGAGGCGGAAGAGCCGCTGCCACCAGAGGCGCTGCTGCTGGGCGATGTCTTCCCTGGCATCCATCAGGTCCCCCAGGGAACGAATCTGCATACTCTCGGGGTAAACATTGACCATTACCGCGCTGGGGCGCACCTGGGCGTGGAGGGCTGTGACGTCACCAAGGACGTCCCCATCTACCTCAACTGGTAGGTGGGAGTGGGGGAAGCGCACCTGCACGTCTGTGCCTACAAAGTGCTCTACCACCGGGTAAGGTACGTTGGGGCGGCGCAGAATAAACTGCCCGACCATGCGCACCCAGCTTAAGAGGTTGCGCGGGGTCAGCACAATAACCTCAAGCTGCCCGTCCGCTAGTTCTGCTACGGACGCCAGGTTCACCCCGCCCTGGATCTTGCCGGTATTAGCTATCAGCACCGCGCGAATTTTTCGGTGGATTGCTTCACCGCCGTCTACGGAAATCTCTGCGGGGCGGCGGCGGGTGACGATGTGCTTCATGCTGGCCTCAACGTAGGCTAACCACCCGATTTTAGCTTTGAGGTCTTCGCGGGTGTCTGTCATGATTTGGGCGTCAAAACCGGCCCCTCCCATGACCAGGTAGTTCACATCAGGGGGGTTCTTGGGCCCTGTCATGCTCATGTGAATCATGTCGATAGCCCGCTGCTGACCGTGTAAGGCTACGTTGATGCAGGCGTGGAGGTCGGCTACGTTCATTTCAAGGTTGCGGGCTAGAAGGTTGCCGGTGCCCAGGGGTACTACTCCTAGGGTGGCTTCGGTTCCGGCTAGGGCATCGGCTACTGCCCGCACCGTGCCATCGCCGCCTACGGCTAGTACAATCTCGGCCCCGTCAGCTATGGCCTGGCGGGCCATTCCCGCGCCGGGGTCATCTATCTCGGTTTCATAGAAACGGGCCTTGGGCCAGTTGGCGAACCCCAGTTCGGCCGTAATGATGCGGTTGACGGACTCTGTGCGTGCTTTTGACGGGTTGTAGACCACCGCTACTTGGCGTGGTGTGCCGGCTTCTAGTTGCCGGTGGAAAGGCCTGTAGACGGGGAAGAGGTCAGGGCGTGCCCGTTGCGCCTGCCGCACCGCAATAAGGGCGGCGGTACCAGCGAGCACCGCAGAAACAGCAAGAGACGATACGACAGTCCTACGCGAAACCATATGACCAGCATACTGAATGAAACCGTCTGGTGCTTGGCCAACACCCTCCCAAACCTGCCCCAATCCCACCAGGCGGACGCACCAGCCCACCCCTCTGCGTCCTTCCGCCTGACATCCCGGCGGCAACTACGGTAAATTTAGAGGCATGATTGACATTAACCTCCTGCGTGAAAACCCCGACGCCTTCCGCGCCTCCCAGCGCGCCCGCGGTGCTGACGAAGCCGTCATCGACCAGATTCTCGAAGCGGACGCCACCCGCCGCACCTCCATCAACGAATTCGAGAAGCTACGCGCCGAACAGAACGTTTTCTCCAAGAAAATCGGCAAGGCCGCCAAAGAAGAAAAGCAGGCCCTGCTCGCTGAGGTTAAGGAACTCTCCCACAAAGTCTCAGAAGCCAAGGCCGCAGCGGACGCCGCAGCCGCCCGCCAGGAAGAACTGGTCGCCGGTGTTGGCAACCTCATCATTGACGGTATTCCCGCCGGTGGGGAGGATGACTATGTGGTCATCAAGCAGGTCGGTGAACCCCGCAACTTCGAGGCAGACGGCTTTGAACCCCGCGACCACCTTGAAATCGGTGAACTCATCGACGGTATCGACATGGTACGCGGCGCTAAAGTATCAGGCTCCCGCTTCTACTTCCTCAAAGGCCATGTAGCCCGCCTAGAACAGGCCCTTATGTGGATGGCCCTTGACCAGGCCACCGCCAACGGCTTCACCATGCTCACCACCCCCACCCTGGTGCGCCCCGAAACCATGAACGGCACCGGCTTCAACGTCGAACACGACGACGAAATCTACCGCCTAGAACGTGATGACCTCTACCTGGTCGGCACCTCAGAGGTCGCTATTGCCGGCTACCACGCCGATGAAATCATCGACTTCGACAAGGGCCCTAAGAAGTACCTGGGTTGGTCCTCCTGCTACCGCCGCGAAGCTGGCTCCGCCGGTAAAGACACCCGCGGCATCATCCGCGTGCACCAGTTCAACAAGGCTGAAATGTTCGTCTACTGCCCCGTTGAACAGGCAGAAGAGATGCACGCCAAAATGCTGGCCTGGGAAGAAGAAATGCTCGCCAAATGCGAGCTCTCCTACCGCGTCATCGACACCGCCGCAGGCGACTTGGGCTCATCTGCTGCCCGTAAGTTTGACTGCGAAGCCTGGGTGCCCACTCAGGGAGCCTTCCGCGAGCTGACCTCCACCTCCAACTGCACCACCTACCAGGCCCGCCGCCTGAACGTGCGCGAGCGCATGCCTGATACCGTCACCGCAGATGGCAAGACCAAAAAGGGTGGCACCCGCACCGTAGCCACCCTTAACGGCACCTTGGCGACTACCCGCTGGCTGGTTGCTATTCTTGAGACCCACCAGCAGGCTGACGGCTCGGTTCGTATCCCTGAGGCCCTGCGCCCCTATATGGGTGGGCTAGAGGTTATTCCGGTAGTCCAGTAAAGCGAGATAGTCTATCTGGTAGCTAAGGCTCACCTTCTTGCTTGCCCGTGTGGGGCAGGTGAGGGGTGGGCCTGAGTCTTTTGCGTGGATTTTGGTGGGTTTTATTGGGGTGTCAAAAATGCAAATATTCTTGAAAGTTCGTCTAGACGAACTTATGATGGTGGCGGTGAAGAAGACATCCTCTCCCCACTAAAACCCACCGACTACCTAGCACGAAAGAACTCCCCATGGCACAGTTCCCCCCAGCTCACCGCTCACAGCGACCATCCCGCCTGCGCACCCTCATGGCCACAGTAGCCATCGTCTCCACCGGACTGCTCTCCGCCTGCGCCCCCAACTCCACAGAAGCGTCCTCCCACAAACCCCAGGTACTGGCAACCTTCACCGTCCTAGCCGACATCGCCCAAAACGTCGGCGGCGACTACATCGACGTCCAATCCTTAACCAAACCCGGTGCAGAAATTCACGAATACGAGCCCACCCCCTCAGACGTCCGCAAGGCAGCAGACGCCGACCTGATCCTAGCCAACGGGCTCAACCTCGAAACCTGGCTCAACCAGTTCCTTCACGACTCCGAGGCCCCAAGCGTCACCGTCACCCAAGGCATCGACCCCATCACCATCACCGAAGATGCCGGGGCTGGTAAACCCAACCCCCACGCCTGGATGAGCCCCCTTGCCGCCCAAACCTACGTCGATAACATCGCCGAAGCTTTCTCCCAGCTCGACCCCGAACACGCTGACGCTTTCACCGCCAACGCCGAAGCCTACAAAAAAGAACTCCAAAAGGTCCACGACCAGCTAGTAGCTGAACTGGCAGACCTCCCTGAGCAGCAGCGCCTGCTGGTCACCTGCGAAGGAGCTTTCTCCTACCTGGCTCATGACGCCTCCTTGGAAGAAGCCTACCTCTGGGCCGTTAACTCAGACGGGCAAACCGGCTCACGCCGCATTCGAGAAATAGCTGACACCGTAGAAGAAAACCAGGTACCGGCGGTATTCTGCGAATCAACCGTCTCATCCAGCTCCATGGAACAAGTAGCCAACGAAACCGGGGCACACTATGCAGGAGCCCTCTACGTTGACTCCCTCTCAGAAGAAGGCGGCCCCGTACCCACCTACCTAGACCTTATCCGCTACGACGCCGAACTCATCGCAGAAGCCCTCGGCTCCACCCACCAGTAAGAGACAAAGAAACCACCATGCGCAGACCTAGCCCGCAGACCCAGGGCCATACCCCCACCTCAGCCCTGCTGGAAGCCCAGGACCTCACCGTCAGCTACGGGGACGTCAAAGCCCTCACGTCTGCCTCTGTGCAGGTAGAGAGCAAGAGCATCTGCGGGCTAGTCGGCATGAACGGGTCTGGAAAATCTACCCTCTTCAAAGCTCTCATGGGAGTAGTACCCACCAGCGGGCGCGTCTTCATTGACGGGCTCACACCAGCCCAAGCCCGCAAGGCAGGTATCGTCAGCTACGTTCCCCAGAATGAAGATATAGACTTTACCTTCCCTGTCTCCGTAAGGGACGTCGTTAGCCAAGGGCGCTACGGGCGGTTAGGAATCACCCGCAGACTCACAGCAAAAGACCGAGCCGCTGTGGATATGGCCCTAGAACGAGTCAGTCTCACCGACCTAGCCGATAGACAAATAGGCAACCTCTCAGGGGGCCAGCGCAAACGCGCCTTCGTCGCCCGTGGCCTAGCCCAAGGCGCCCGCCTGCTCCTGCTAGATGAGCCCTTCGCGGGTGTTGATAAACGCAGCGAAACAATGCTCATCTCCCTCTTCAAGGAACTTAAAGAAGGTGGGGCAGGAATTCTCATCTCAACCCACGATTTAGCCCACCTGGCCGATCTTGCAGATACCGCTATCTTGCTGCGTAACGAGGTGCTGATGACCGGCTCACCCCAGCAGGTGCTAGCCCCTGAGAATATCGTCCGCGCCTTTGGCATGAACCCCTTAGCGCCAGCCAGCTACACCGCCACAAACCTTAACCCCGCGCCCTCTTACCCCCAGGAGCCTCACCATGCATGAGTTCTTTATCGAACCTCTCACCTACGGCTTCATCCACCGCGGGCTTATCGTTACGGTCATCGCTGCCCTTGTCTGTGCCTTACTTTCCTGCTGGCTTATTCTCATGGGCTGGGCCCTCATGGGCGATGCTATCTCACACGCTGTCTTACCCGGTGTGGTCTTAGCCTATATCTTTGGGGTGCCCTTCTCCTTGGGGGCTATCATTGTTGCTCTTATCGCTGTAGGTTTGATCGGGGCGGTGGGGCGCCGGGGTCGAATCCGTGAGGACGCTGCTATCGGCATCGTCTTTACCGTTATGTTCGCCCTGGGCCTGGTGCTGATATCTATTACCCCATCACAAACAGATTTACATTCCATTCTCTTTGGTAACGTGCTGGGTGTGAGCTGGTCAGATGTTGCCCAGATTGCGGGGCTAGCTTTTATTGTTATCACCGTACTCATGGTCAAACGCCGTGATTTGGTGCTCTACGCTTTTGACCCTAGCTACACTCACGCTATCGGGCTTAACCCGCGCCTTCTGTCAGGGCTGCTGCTGGTGGCCCTGGCTATGACCTCGGTGCTAGCCCTTCAAATTGTGGGTGTGGTTCTGGTTGTTGCCCTGCTGGTTATCCCTGGTTCTACTGCGCGTCTGCTGACTGACCGTTTCACCCCTATGCTGGTGATTTCTTCGCTGGTTTCGGTGGTGGGGGCTGTGACGGGTTTCTATCTGAGCTACGCTTTTGATGTCTCGGCTGGTGGCTCTGTGGTTCTGGTCCTGGGCTTCTTCTTTAGCGTGGCCTATCTGTTTGCTCCTGGCCATGGGGTGCTTGCCCAGCTGCGTGCTCGGCGGGCAGTAGCGGCCTAAGATTCAGGGTGCGCACTGGGGCGAGGGGAGACCATTACTACGTGTGCTATCTCAGCGCTTAAGACCATCACCTGACCTGTTCCCAGGGCAAAAGAAATCATGTCTTCTTGCTGCTGATTCTTGGCGAGGATCAGCACTGCACCGGGCACCACCCCAGATTCTGCTAGCAGGCGTAGGAGAGCCGGATCATCGTCAGGGATCCGCTCAACAACCACTTCTGCCCCGGCCCCTTGCCCTTGGGCACAATCAGCGAGTGTCAAAGACAATAGCTGCTCCACCTCACCTACGGGGGACGGAATAGGGTCTCCGTGGGGGTCACGGCGTGGGTAGCCCAGTAGGGCATCGATGCGGTCAATCATCATGTCAGAGACAGCATGTTCTAGTACTTCAGCCTCATCATGCACCTGGTCCCAGCGATACCCTAGGGTTTGCACCAGGAACGTCTCAATGAGGCGGTGCCGACGAATCATCGACAGGGCATAGCTTTTACCCTGCTCTGTTAACTCAATTCCTCCGTAGGGCTGGTGGAGAGCCAAACCCGCGGAGACCAGCCGCTTGACCGCGTCCGAAACCGTAGATTGCCGTAAACCAGCCCGCGCTGCCACCTCTGATGTGGTGGCTGGCTCATGAGAATGCTCGGTGATACTCCAGATAATCTTGAGATAATTCTGTGTGCTATCGGATAGGTCAGCTAAAGACATACACAAAAATATACAGAACTATCACAAAGTGCGGAATAAAACATTCGCAAAGTGCGGAATAGTGCATTCATGCTATGCCTCATGAGGGTATTCAAGATTGTTTGAGGGTGGATTCCCCGCCCCTCGTGGGCGGGGAGGAAACCCGACCCTCATCCCCGTTTCTTCTGATCCTGAATATACCGCCGCACCGTCTGCTCGCTCACATGCCCCACTGAACCGTAGTAAGTAGACGGCGACCAGAGACCTGAGCCCCAGAACTTTCTCCCCTTGAGTTTGGGGAAGGCTGTAAAGATGTGGACTGCCGAGATGCTTTTGAGGGTTGCGGCTATCTGGCTTGGTGCTGTTGATGGGTCTGCTTGGGTGAAAAGGTGAACATGATCTGGCATGACCTTGATTTCTTTGAGTTCCCACCCATAATGGGCGCAGGTTTGGGCGATGATGTTTTTGAGGTGAACTTCGACGGCCCCGGTCAGTACCTCATGCCTGTATTTTGTGCACCAAATCAGGTGATACCCCAGTTCGTGAACACTGTGGCTATTACGCTTTATATCCATGTTTTTATCCTATAGGATTGTTTCTATGAAAACTCGTCAAACTGTTCTGATTCCACCCCAGGAAGTAGGTGTGCGTACTCTACGCCTACCCCTGGGCGTGGGCGCTGAACAGCTTGCGGTTCTTACCCCAGTCTTTGACCTGTACAACCTGGCATGGGGCAAAGTCGTTACCTGGTGCAACACCAACCACAGCGCCAACCGGACACGACTCCAAAAAGAGCTTTACCACCCTTTGAGGCAGACCTACCCAGATTTGCCGTCCCAGTACATCTCCATCGTTCTACGCGAGGGGGCTGCAGCTGTGAAGTCCTGGAATAGCAACAACCCTAAAAAGAAGTGGCAGCTCAAAGCAGTACGCAGGAAAAAGACCCTACCGCTTGACGCCAGACTCTTTAGTGTCAGAGGCAACCTTCTTACCGTCTCCACCAGAGTCAAGACCCCGCGCCTACGCCTACTGCTACCTGATACCCCAACCTGGTTCACCACCACCTACCCTGGTGCGAAACTTAACGCCGCCAAGATCGGTATCACTCGCTCCGGCCAGGGGTTCATTAACCTGATCTACCGTATCGAGAACACCAAACCGGTCGAAGATGGGCTAGTGCTAGGAGTAGACCGGGGCTTGTATAAAATCGCTGTCACCAGTGAAGGAGGTGAATACACTTCCTTGCAGGTAAGGGCCATTCGACGCAGATACCAGCACACCAGGGCCAAGCTCCAACAAAAAGGCACTCACTCCGCCAAACGACGCCTCAAGGCAATGAGCGGACGAGAAAAGCGGTTCATGTCGGATCTCAACCACCGTATCTCCAAACAACTCGTACACACCCCCAACCTGCACACCATCGTCCTTGAAGACCTCACGGGCATACGCAAAGCCAAACGTAACAAAACCACCCGCACATGGTTAGGCCAATGGGCCTTCTCACAGCTAGAGTTCGACATTACCTACAAGGCACACGCCCTAGGTATTACCGTTGCCCTCGTAGACCCGTCCTACACCTCCCAGCGGTGCTCAACCTGTGGGCATACTGCAAAGAACAACCGTTCCAAAGGCACGTTCGCCTGCCGCTTATGCGGGTTTGTTGCTAATGCTGATGTGAACGCTGCGATTAATATCAGGGATAAGTATCTTCTCTCTGCCTTGTAGGTAGAGCAGGGTGTTCGTCAATCACCCGTATGGATGGGTGTGCTGCTCGTAGAGTGGCACCCATGTCCAAGCTACGCCCCTTGTGGGCGTAGTAATTGACAGATTCCTTGTTTAAGGCTCTGCTCACCTTGCCTTAACCCGGCTTTTGTATAGTCTGGTCTACACGAGAGAAACGAGACACCGATGATTTCAGAGATCAAAGACATGCAAACCCTGCCGCTGCGCCGCTCGGACTGGCAAAAAGAGGACGGCGCCAAGTACCTGATCGCTATCGACGTTGATGGCACCCTGGTTAACCACGACGGCGCCATGAGCGAGGGCGTCAAAAAGGCAGCGCAGGAGGTCGTGGACGCTGGCCACCACGTAGTCATTTCAACCGGGCGTTCCCTGGGCGCGACCTTACCTATTGTTGGGATGATTGGGCTTACCCGCGGCTATGCGGTCAGTTCCAATGGGGCGGTGACCCTCAGCATTGACCCTGCCGTGGAGGCTGGCTACCGCATCATCGACAAGGTCACCTTTGACCCTTCACCTGCTATCACCTTGCTCAAAGCTAAGCTGCCGCAGGCGTCCTTGGCTCTTGAGGCACCTGATGGGACCGTCTACGCCACCGACAATTTTGAGGACTGGTCATTTGGGGTAAACACGGTCAAAACTACTCGCACTAAGATGGCGGCGATGAACTCGGCGGTGCGCGTGGTGGTGTGCTCACCCAGTGATACCCCCGCTGATTTTAAGCGTGCTATCTACGATTCGGGTTTGCACGGGGTGAACTATGCGGTGGGGTGGAGCGCCTGGCTTGATGTGGCCGCCCATGGTGTCACTAAAGCAACAGCCTTAGAGCAGATTCGCCGCAAACTCCACGTGGACCCCCGCCACACCATCGCTATCGGCGACGGCCTAAACGATAAGGAAATGATTCACTGGGCTGCCCGCGGCGTTGCCATGGGCCAGGCTGCACCTGAGGTAGCTGAACTGGCTACGGACGTCACCGGCTCAGTCTACGAGGACGGGCTGGTCCCCATCCTGCGCGACCTGCTTTAAGCAATGGCGGCTTGGCGCCAGCTGGCCCGTCATACCCGGTGAAATAATGCGCTCATCTATGGTGCTGTTTGCCCTGAAGAGTCCCCTGCTGCACCCGCTTGCTGAGCGAGTCTACCTGAGAATCTTCATCAACCGCTCCACGGCCTGCCAGCTAGAATCATAGGAGCTAGACAATAGCCTCAGGGCGGAAAGAAGACACGTATGCTGGCAGTATTTGAAGGGTTCACCATCATCGCCGTGGTGGTAGGGGCAGGCTACCTGGTGGCCCGCCTAGATATTCTCGGCCCGAACTCCGCGCTGGCCCTCAACCGTTTTGCCTTCTTTGTGGCCCTGCCCCCGCTCATGTTCGTCACTATGGCCGGGGCTGATGTGCACCTTATTTTCTCTGGTCGGCTACCGGTCGCAATTCTTAGTTTCAGCGCAGTTGCCCTGCTCTATGCGCTCATTGCCCGTTTTATCCTCAAAAGGGACGCTGGTACTGTCACTGTCGGTGCAGCAGCAAGCGGCTATATTAACGCTAATAATATGGGCCTGCCGGTAGCCACCTATATTGTGGGGGACGCCGCCCAGGTGGCCCCTATCCTACTTTTTCAGCTTCTTATTGCTGCCCCTATTGTGCTCTCAATTTTGGATGCTATTTCTCACGGGGCGGTTTCGGTGAAAACTGTTGCCACCCAGCCCATTAAAAACCCGCTCATTATTGGTTCTGCCTTGGGGTTAGCGGTTAATCTGTTGGGCCTGCCGGTGCCTGATGTGGTGATAGAGCCCTTCCGTATTCTCGGTGGGGCCGGTGTGCCCCTGATCCTGGCAGCTTTTGGTATGTCCCTGCGGGGGTCTAGGGTGCTCAATACCCCTGGGCAGCGTTTTGAGACCGTGCTCGCGGCAGGTTTTAAGAATATTCTTATGCCCCTGGTCGCCTACCTACTAGCTCGCTATGTTTTCCACCTGGGTGAGAGCGATGTCTTTGCGGCCACTGTTCTAGCGGCCCTTCCTAGTGCCCAGAATATGTATAACTTTGCTATTCGCTATAACGTGGCAAGTACCTTCGCTAGGGATATTGTTCTCCTCACCACCTTGGGGTCTATGCCTGTTATTCTGGCTATTTCCCTGCTGCTTCACTAGCCCCTAAGTTACTAGCCCCTAAGTTACTAGCCCCTGAGTTACTAGCCCTTGTGGGCCTTGCTATTCTTGGGACTCTAAACCCTCAAGAAGTTCAGCAATCAGGTCACGGGATGCTAACTCCTCATGCCAGTAGGAGCGCACCAGGGTCTTACTCACCGCCTGGGACGTAATACCCAGGGCCTGGGCCACCGCCTTTTGCTGCCCGCGCACACCGGGCACCAGCAAATCAAGCACCCTCCACTCAGCTTCGGTACGGGCGGACGCCACCCGGTAGAGCAGACGCAAAAGGCCAGTTACCTGATCTGCCCTGACCCCCCGGTCATGGGCGTGCACACAGATACCGCGCGGCGGGGCACCAGTCTGAGCCTGCTCCACTGCCGAACGTGACAGGCTCAAAGCCGCACCAGAACACTCCGGGGTAGATACAGCGCCCAGGGCCGCTGCGAAGCGCGGCCGCACCAGCTCACCGGCACCAATGCCCACCCAAAACCAGGTAAACCTGGCCCCTAGCAGGGCGGCGGCTAGGGCGTCCTGGGCGTTATCAAATGCTCCCTGCAACTCATCGGGGTAGGTGCGGGTAAAAGCAACAGCAGGGGCCAGCTGCTCCAGGCGGTTCTCCAGGTCGGCAAGGTGCGCCTGAACCGGGCCCTGGGGTGAGCGGGCAATAAAGGTCAGTACAAACATGCTTCTCAGTATGCCCTAGAGTGACCGGGCAGAAAACTAACCCTCACCCCAGAGCAGGGGTTCAGCGTCCACCCCGGCCATAAGAAGCTGCTCCTGTAAGGGCTGGGCGCACTCAATCGGCAGCCTGATGCTACTACAGGTCAAATCGTAGCCCAGGTAGGCGGTAGCGGTATCGAAACCAGCCAGATCACGCCCCAAATCCCGGCACAAGTGAACCACCTGCTTAAGGTCAGGTGCCGACCCAAAAACCCAGAAATAGTTGGGGCTGGTCAGCTGAAAAAGCCCCAAGGGGGCACCGCCCCCCTGCTGGCTTCTTACCCGCACCCAGCCCCCAGCCGGGTCAGGGTCCCCCGACCCGTCATGAGGGGCAAGAGGCTCAAGCGTCCAAGCCCGGGTGCGTTCCAACCAATCAGGTAGCTGCGGCATGTAGAGGGTATCGCCCTCCCCGCCCCACGGCGTGGATTCAAAACTGCGGGCACACATGGCAGACCAGAATTCACTACTACTACACGAGACCCCCACACTATTGAGCTGAGCCGGGTCACTGGGGGCCGCAAACTGGTCCTGGCCTGTCTCTTCGGGGTTCAAGGCAGCAAGGTCAGCCAGATAAGCCTGATCCCAGTAGGTTGGCCGGGTAGCATACCCCTGCTCGCGCAGGCGCTCATCGATACGCTGCAAATAGCGGGGCTCACCCAGGGCCACAGTCTGCCCCTCAAAATGAAAAAGATAGGGAGAACGCTTACGGTGAGTAGGGGAGAAGGCCATACTAACTCCTAACAGTGGGGGTATCGGTGCCGGCACCTGCCTCCCCCTGATCGGGGAAAGGCAGAGCCGCCTGCTCAAGACGAATAAAAGCACCCAAGAGGGCCAGCGCCTCCGGGGTCATCGGCATAAAATCGGTGAACCGGGTAGAACAGACCACCACCGCCGCCCACATGCCACGAGATAAGGCCACATTCAGCCGGTTAGGTGAGAGCAGGAAATCAGTGCCACGAGGACTATCACCGGCACTCGACGCAGCCATGGACACCAGCACCACCGGGGCCTCCTGCCCCTGGAACTTATCCACCGTACCCACGCGCACACCCCCGCCCTCGGCGTCCGCCAAACCTGCGTCCAGCAGGGCCGCCCGAATAGTATCAACCTGGGCGTTATAGGCGGCCACCACAATAATATCTGAAGGGGCTAAGGGCGCCGCCTGCTCAGGGGCCGCCAGGTGAGGAGTCCACACATGCCCCAGAAAACGCCGCACCAAAGTCACCACCTCAGCGGCCTCCTCAACCGACGCTGTTGAATTACCCCGGTGCTCTACCGTACGCACATAGACCCCCGGCTCCCAGCCCTCCAAGTGCCGCTCAGTACCCGAAGGAGCGGACGTCAGCCGCCCCTCATAGGACAGAGCCGACACCGGGGCGCACAAGGCAGGGTGCATACGCCAAGTCACATCAAGAAAATAGCCGAACTCCTCCGGCAAAACCGTACGCCCGGCAGACAACCAGCCCAAGGCAGACTCGTCCACCGGGTAAGGGTGAGTACCCTGCGTCACCTGAGGTAACTGAGCCGGATCGCCCAGAAGCAGCAGGTTCTTCGCCGCACGAGCAACCGCCAAAGTATTCGCCAAAGAATACTGCCCAGCCTCATCAATCACCAGAAGATCAAGCCCCTCACCCCGGAACTTGCGGTCAGAAGCAAAATCCCAGGCCGTACCACCAAAAATACGGCCCCCAGGTTCACCCATAAACCGGGCAATATCAGGGTTACGCACCTCACGCCAAGGAAAATTCGGGGTCTGACTCTTCCCCGCCCCCTTAGCAATCTGATCAGGGTCCACCCGGCCATTACTCATACACCCCAGCAGCATATTCTCAACCACCGCATGAGACTGAGCCACAATGCCCACCTTCCAACCAGCAGCCACCAGACGCCCAATCACATGAGAACCCACAAAGGTCTTACCCGACCCAGGAGGGCCCTGCACCGCCACATAAGACCGATCCAACTGGCTCACCGCCTGATAAATAGCCTGCGCCGTCGCCAAAGACCCGTGCGTCTCCACAAAATCCTGCGGACGCGGCAAAACCCCGCCCCCTACCAGCCTAGGCGGAACCCGACGCACCACATCAGTACCCGCCGACACCGGCACCTGCGGCAAAACCCGAGCAGTACCAGCGGCCAACTCAAGCAAAGCCTGCTCCTGAGCCTGAGTCGGAATAGGCTGCCCAGGCGTCAACGCCATCGGCAGATGAGAATAAGGCTCAGCAACCCCCTCACCAGAAACCCTCAAACTCTCCCGCACCGTAATCCGCACCAGGTTAGGCTGACCCACCTCATGCTCCGGAATCTCCTCCAACTCCACAATCTCACTATTAAAAGCACCAGCCCGCTCAGCCTCAACAGGCAAAACACCCTCATGCAAAGCCGCATACGTCAAAGCCTGCTGCCGAGCCTCCTGCTCCAAAAAAGGCGGAAAAGGGCGTGCATACATAGCAAACAAACCACTATCGCCCACCTTCACCGACGACCCCGGCGCAACCCGCGCCACCCCACTCACAAGCCGCACCAAAGAACGAGCCCGCTCCGGACGATGCCAATCAGCAACCACCTGCAAACGACCCAACAAAACCACATCACGGGCGTCCTCCCAATCCTCACGAGGAGCCGTCAAGCGGTTGAAATGATCCCACCAAAACTGGCGGCGCTCGCGGCGGTGATAGCCCGTAGCTGTAGCGACCATGGCAACAGCCTGCTTTTGTGGCTCCAAGTCGCCACCGGCGTCCAAGGCCTCAACGAACTGGCGCAAAACCCGTTCAGTATCAGTCTCATCTTCAGCTCTACCTGCCTGCACAAGTAGCTCATTTAGATCAGCTAAGGGGGCTGGCTGCACCACCTCATCAGCAACTGACCGCCCAGCTAGCCCTAGCAGCCAGGCGCGTAACTGAGACAGGGACAGGCCTGTGCGGTAGAGGCTACGAGCTAGTGCCCCACGCATAGCCTCTGCCTGCCCGGTGCGCCCTGCCCTCTCTGCCTCGGCTATATCAGCACATGCCGTCACTGGAATACCAAGCTCAGGCTCAAGATTCTCAGCGTAGAGAGGCTCAATATCTGCTAATACCCGGGTGCCCGCGCTGATGCGCATAGAGCGCCGTAGAACCTCAGAGAGATCCACTAAGACCCCTTCGCGTTGAACATCGGTAAGGAAGGCTTCGCCCACTCCATGCAGGGCAGCTAACTGTTGAAGGGTGGTGAGGGTAGACGCCCCAAAATAGTAGACCCGCAGACCGGGGTTAAGCTGCCGCTGGTGGTGCACCAGGGCCAGAAAATCAGTCAAGAGACGCCCCTCGGCGGCGCGATTATCAGCCCAGAACTGGCTAAAGAGGGGTTCTTCTTGAGGGCTCTCGTTCAAGTGCGCCACCCCCAGAACATAGGTGAGTCCCCAGGCCGAGGTGGGGTGGGCGGCCTGCTCATCGTGCCAGAGTGGGTCAGAGTGCAGGCTGATAAAGAGATCACCGGCGCTAGCGCGGGGGAGCATGCGCAAAGAGTGTCGGGGTAAGAGTTTGTAGGAGAGAGTATGCTCCTGCCCTTCATGGTTAACTGTTACCGCACCGTCTGGTTGGGCAAGACCTGTTTGGAGTGCAGCCTGTTCAGCGTAGCGGCGCACCAGCCCTGGGAGCTGAGACTTTCCGGCGAGGGCAGCTAGCTGGTCGATGCTTTGGACGCCGCAGCGCTGGTAGATAGCCTGCCGTGTTCGTGCTGTCATGCCTGAGGTCAGGAGCATGTCGCGGTGTTCTTGCACCATGACCTGGCAGGTATCGCAGCGCCCGCACCTTGTTATTTCTGGGCTGTCAGTTTCTACAAACCAGCTCACCGGGGGTGTGCCTGGCTTCTGATGGGCAGCCAGCAGGTGCAGGAGCCGCTGGCGTTTCTGTTCAAAAACGGGGGTGAGGGTGGCTAGTTCGTGTAAGGATTCAACATTATTACCCAAAATGAGGCAGACGTAGGGGTCAGTGGGGATACCTTCACTATCTAGCTGGTCGGCGTAAGCGGCAACCTGCAGGAGGGCGGGCACGCGGGCTGTGCGGGCCAGTTTAGTATCGACCACCCGGTAGCTCCCCTGGGGCTGTTTTACGAGGAAGTCAGCGCGCCCGTGGAAGGAGCCGTCGAAGAAACTGGCCTGAAAGACAACATCGGCCCCTGCACTCAGGGCGTGGAGTGTTTCTTCTCGTTTCTCTTCTAGTGCTTGGCGGGTATAGGTTTGCGGGGGCTCAACCTCATATACTCCCTGCCCGGTTCTAGGGTCCCAGCTGCCGTAGGTTTTTATAAAGTCTTGTAGGACGCGCTGTTCGTGGGCTTCACCTAGAGCTGCGGCTCTGAGAAGTTGAGGGTCTTCCTTGCGTTCTAGCCGGGGCACTCTTCCTAGGGCTTGGTCGAGGGCGTAGAGGGCAGCAAACTGGCATTGGGCGGAGGCTACTAGGTCAGATGCTGAATAGACTAGCGACTTGCCAAGGGCCTTGGGGCTGGTGCCTGGCAGTGAGGGCGCGGATTCAGCGTCGATGAAGAACATGGGGCTCCTAGGGGTTGCTGTATTTAAGGCTAGCAAGGGAGGCTGACATTTTAAGGAGTGGGGAAATGGCTATCTCCGTAGAGATGGTTCGTACCAGTTGGTTTTTTAGAATGCGGAGTATAAGTTACTGCCGGGTATAGAGCGCTGTCACCCAAAATGTAATGTGAATCATATAAAACTGCTTTCTTTTCCTCTATAAAAGGGGACGGGTGGCCGAATCCTTTTCTAGAGCTAAAGGGATGCTTTTTAAGCACATCCGTGTTTAATAAACCCCGACCTGAGGGCTAAATATCAAGGCTGTTCGAAATTATTAGCCCGGTATGATTCTGTTTTGGCATGTCTCCGGTGGGGAGGATGGTGGGTGTGGCAACACTCATACGCAGAGTGAATTTTCCTTGAAGCCATCTTGGTGGATTGTCTGTGCTTATGGCAAGAAAGCGCCTCTGAAGTGCTAAGACGCTAGTAATAAGCAATCTTTATACATGTCAGCATATGTTCAGACCTGAAATAAATCCCACAAAAACATCACAAAATAGTCAAAAATAGGTCACGATTCTATAAAGTTATCTTCGTAAACCTCCCCCCTTGCTCATCCCCCCTAGAAACAGGAGCATGTATGAAGAACCTCCTCGGAGCCACCCGAGCGATTCAGCCGACGCGCCGCCAGGCAGCCGTCCTTTCCCTCACCGGCCTTGTCACCGCCACCGTTGCCACCGCCGCAACTGCCGCTGCATCAGATATTCGCACTGTCTCTGCAGCCCAGCGTGCCGCCGACCAGCAGACCCTGCTCAACCTCATCAACGCCTACCGCGCCCAAAACGGTCTAGGCGCTGTCAAGCACTCTGCCACCGTAGCCTCAGTCATGGAAGTAGAAGCTATCCGCCAGTTCAAGGCCGGAAACTACTCCCACGGCACCGAGTTCCTCTACAACGCCAAGGTCCAGGGTTACAGCTTCGTCCGCGAAGTTATCGCCCTCTCCTACAACGACGACCTCAACCAGCTCCTCAACTTCTGGAAGAGCTCACCTCCCCACCGTGCCGCCATCCTGGCCCCTCAGGCCAACGTCATCGGCATCGGCTTCTGCTACGGCCACGGCAAGTCCCTACCCTGGCGTGTGCTGGGTAACGTCGGCATCTACCGCTACGAAGCAGGTAAGGGCCCTAACGACTACGTTTCATCTACTACCGCAGTCAATACTCTCTCAAACACTACGAACGAAGTTCCCGCCTACGCCATCAGCGACAAGGTAGCTAACTACTACCACTCCCGCGGCGGCGCTGAAACCTTCGGCCTGCCCGCAGGTGCCCCCTTCTCATCTATCAACGGTGGGGTTATCCAGAACTTTGCCAAGGCCCACACTCTCTACTGGAGCCCTGAAACCGGTGCCCACAGCGTCTACTGGGGCGGCGCCATTGGTGGGCGCTACGCAGGTAGCGACTTTGAACGTACCTGGGGTTACCCCGCCAGCTCAGAATACGAATTCTGGGGCTGCGTGCGCCAGGACTTCCTCAAGGACGGGTACACCACCTCGGTCTACTGGACTCCCTCTACCGGGGCACGGGTTATCAACGAATACGGCGCCATCTCTGGTCGCTGGTACGCCATGGGCGGCCCCGCAGCCCTGGGCTTCCCCGTTACCGATGAGACGACCTGGATTGATGGAGTCACCCGCGTCACCTTCGAAAATGGTGCCACCATCAACTGGACTGCAGAGCGAGGCACCTGGGTAAGCTAGCCACCTGCTTCCCCTCAGCTTTCAGGCCGGCGGCCCCTCTACCAGGGGCCGCCGGTTTTCTCTCCCCGCTTCTACTGCTGATCGTTGGGCAGCGACTGAACGGCTCAAAGAAGAGGTGTTGGATCTACGGAAGGTACCTACTGTGCTTCTCGTGAAGCACCTAGGTAAGATTTTTGCCGCTGGGTGGTGTATACAAGACATCATTCGAGCTTTAGAACAGGATTCTGAGGGGATTGTTTACCAAACACGTGGTGCCCAAACACGTGGTACCGGTGGTATGCGCTCAATCTTGGCCTGGCTACATATTAGGGTCAATGCCTGGAAGTACGATGATGGTTCTTTGCCTCCTTCTCCTACCCGTATCCGGCACAAGCAGGCTGAGGCTGAGCGTGAGCGTCTGATTCAGCAGCAGAAGCAGATTCTTGAGGAGATGAATAGGCCGAAGGTTGTGCCTGTACGGGGTCTGAGTCAGGTTCGGTTGATGCGTGAGTATTTGAAGGTGAAGAGGTTTAAGGGGGCTGTGGAGGCTGCACGGCTATACCCAGAACAAGCCAAAATGTTAAAGAACTAAAACCTCTATCTGCCGTTAGCTAGTGGTTATACGTACCGTCTTACCGGTATCAAATAACCAATATTTACCGTAACCGGTAAAAGCATATAACGGTAATGAGGTAAAACAATAAAACAAGTGATACCGTAGAACCATGAAAATCGTCATCACCAACACCAAGGCGGAGTCGGCAAAACTACCACCGCCATCTACCTGGCAACTGCCCCGAGCAAAACCCACACAGTAGAAGTACTCGATGCTGACCCCCAAGGCTCAGCAACAGAATGGGCTATCCGTGCAGAAGAGAGCAACCAGCCCCTCCCCTTCAGCGTGCAAGCTGTTAACATTGCTCAACTCAAACGCGTGACCAAGGCACCGGAGACCATCGCTATCATTGACACGGCCCCTGGTGATACACGCGGAATTGATGCTGCTCTTAACGGGGCAGACCTCATCATTATCCCAACCGCATCAAGTGCTATCGACATGTCTCGTGTCTGGGAGACAGAAGCAATCGCCTCAGAAGTCGCAGCCGCCTATATCCTGCTCACTCAAGTCAATACTCGCACTCGCTCATACGCTGCTGCCTTTGACGTTCTAGAAGAACAAGGAAGGAGTGGGATATTTCGAAACGGCTATCCCTCGCAGAGAAAACATCCGTCAGTCCTTCGGCACTAAGCCCACTGAACTCTACGGGTATGATCGCGCAGCAGCTGAACTCCTCGCAGAACACTAAGACCCTAAAAAGAAGAGAACAAAGCAATGAAATCTAAGAAAAACCTGACCCAATCCATGGCTCCCCGACAGGCTGTCCCCTCTATGAAAGAGGCAATGCCTACCATCGATGCACAAGACCCCTTGAAGCACCTGACTATCCAGATTCCTGAGTCATTGCGTAATGAGCTGAAGATTTGGGCTGTTCAGCGTGGGCTGACGGTTCGTGAAGTGGTAGAGCAAGCTATTAGGGAAGCCATTAAGTAGTATTTACCGGTTTACCGCCAACGGTAAAGCGGTAAAACTGCAGGAAGCTCTAAGTCGCTGGGTACTAATACTGCATGAAAGGAAGCGTCTGATGCTTTTATCTGTTATTACCGGGATCAAAGAATCCATGTCCCTTCCCCTCAGAAAAATTTGGATTGTTGTCTGTTCACTAGCCTCTTGCGTTAATGCCGTTGGTGTATTTACCCGGAAAACGAGCCAAGAAACACTGCTTGACTTCCTGAGCATGTTCGGTTCTCCCGGCTGGGGCATAGATTCAGTTGATGCCGTGGCGTATTGGCTTCTCCATCAGTCTCCAACAGAAATAATAAGGACAGGACTGTTCTACCTAGCTATATCACTTGTATTTTTAGCAGGGTGGAAGACTGCGGGATACGGTGCATGCTCTTCCCACGTCTGCAGCATGTTCTATGCGTTCGTTACCCCATTCTCGGTTCCAGACCTCATAATCCTATTCATAGTCCCTTTTCTTCTCATGCTTTGGGGGACCTGTATCTGGGGCCGTAACCATTATTTTCGATGGAGTAAGCCACTCATTGAGTTCTTCATCTGCCCTTTAGCATGGGTTCTGGCCTTACTCGAACTTCTCAGCGGTAGAGACAAAACGCAGAGCTCAAAGTCATACCCCCAAGACGTCTTCTTTTTCCAGGCACCTCACTACTGTTGATACGCCCACCCCAAAGA
>NZ_JBPPUO010000017.1:0-17646 GCF_053544675.1 Rothia sp. 32237D007AR
CCTGTGACCCCAACCGGATTTGAACCGGTGTTGCCGCCGTGAGAGGGCGGAGTACTAGGCCGCTATACGATGGGGCCATAACACCTTGAAATAAGATGTTCGCTGGGATACCAGGACTCGAACCTAGAATGACGGTACCAGAAACCGTAGTGTTGCCAATTACACCATATCCCATTATTATTTGCTTCGACTCATTTCCTTTGAGAATTCATCGCCGCAACGAGTAATAACTCTATACGAGCTACCAAGAGCGTGCAACTCGAAATCTATAGAGCTACCTCACAACCAGCTGGTTTACCTGGTGTTTACCCTGATTTTTAGCGGTTTTTGCCCCCAAAATTTTTGTCAAAAAACTTGAAAAAGCCGCTGCGGGCGTCCGCGCAGGCCTCTTTCTGCCCCTACAGCCAGGTAAAAAGTACCGCCCCGCTCCCCCACACAGGCAAGGAAACAGGGCGGCAAGTGAGCTAAAGCTCATAAAATAATGCTGCTAGTGGCATTAGGCCAAGGACGCACGCAGCTTCTTCAAACGGGCAAGGGAGGAATCCTTACCCAGAATCTCCATGGACTCAAAGAGGGGCGGTGAGATACGCTGGCCGCTCATAGCGGTACGCACCGGGCCAAAAGCCAGACGGGGCTTAATCTCCAGGCCCTCAACGATAGCTTCACGCAGGGCAGCCTCGATAGTTGCGGCAGTGAAATCATCCAGGGCCTCAACTGCGGTGATCGCCGCATCCAGAACAGCCGGGGCTGACTCTTTGAGCTGCTTGGCCGCGTCCTCAGCAACCTCAATCTCGCCATCTGCGGTAAAGAGGAAGCCTAGCAGGCCAGGGGCCTCACCCAGAAGCTGCATACGCTCCTGAACCAGGGGCGCAGCCTCAGTCAGAATAGTCTGCTCAGATTCGCTCAGGTTCTCAAAGCTCTCAGCAGAAACCAGCTCAGCCTTGTGCAAGAAAGGCACCAGGCGGTTGCGGAAATCCTCAGCCTCTAGCAGACGAATGTGGGTACCGTTAATTGCTTCAGCCTTCTTCAGGTCGAAGCGGGCAGGGTTAGCCAGAACATCCTTAATATCAAAGGCGGCAACCATCTGATCCATGGTGAAGATATCTTCATCGTGGGACAGGGACCAGCCCAACAGGGAGAGGTAGTTGAGCAGGCCTTCCTTGATGAAACCAGCATCGAGCAGGTTGTAGAGGCTGGATTCGGGGTCGCGCTTAGAGAGCTTCTTATTGCCCTGGCCCATCACATAAGGCATGTGCCCAAATTCAGGGATGAAGCTGGTCACACCAACCTCAACCAGGGCCCGGTAAAGAGCAATCTGGCGGGGAGTTGAAGACAGCAGGTCTTCACCGCGCAACACATGGGTGATGCCCATAAGAGCATCATCAACAGGGTTAACCAGGGTGTAAAGGGGCTTACCGTTGGCACGGACGACCACAAAGTCTGGAACAGAACCGGCCTTGAAAGTAATCTCACCGCGCACCAGGTCATTGAAGGTGATGTCTTCATCAGGCATGCGCAAGCGCAAGACGGGGGTGCGGCCCTCAGCCCGGTAGTCGGCCTTCTGCTCTTCGGTCAGGTCACGGTCAAAGTTGTCGTACCCCAGCTTGGGGTCTTCACCCTTAGCCTTGTGGCGCTCTTCAACCTCTTCGGGGGTTGAGAAGTCTTCGTAGATAAAGCCACCGGCCTTGAGCTTCTCTACCACCTCATCGTAGATGTCCATACGCTCTGATTGGCGGTAGGGGGCGTGGGGGCCGCCGATACCGACGCCCTCATCCCAGGTGATACCCAGCCACTGTAGGGATTCGAGTACCTGATTGAAGGATTCTTCGGAGTCACGGGCAGCGTCCGTATCTTCAATACGGAAGACCATGGTGCCACCGGTGTGCTTGGCGTAAGCCCAGTTGAAGAGGGCAGTTCGCACCATACCCACGTGGGGGGTGCCGGTGGGTGAAGGGCAGAAACGGACGCGGGTCTCTGAGGGGTCTTTGAGGTTCAGAGCGTAATCACTCATGGATGTGGGCACATCCCTTTCTTCTTGAAAGCTGTTCTTGGGTTCTAGTTTACTCGGCGCGGACGGTATTAATGAGGGAGCCGATACCCTCAACCTCAATTTCGACCTCGTTACCGGCGCTCAGGCGCCCTGCCCCGGCGGGGGTACCGGTCAGAATCACATCGCCCGGCAGCAGGGTGAAGTATTCGCTGGCGGCGGCGACTAGCTCGGCGACGGAGAAAACCATGTCGGCTGTGGTGCCGTCCTGTTTGAGGTCCCCATCCACCCAGGTTTGGATGGTGAGGTCGTCAGGATCGAGCTCGGTTTCAATCCAGGGGCCTAGGGGGCAGGAGCCGTCAAAGCCCTTGGCGCGGGCCCACTGAACGTCGGTATTTTGGGCGTCGCGGGCAGTCAGGTCATTGGCGACCGTGTAACCGTAAATCACCTCAGGCACACGATCCAGAGGCACGGACTTGGCGATACGGCCAATCACAACAGCCAATTCCCCTTCAAAGGAAACATCATCGGACCACTCAGGTAAGGCGATAGGGTCGCCAGGGCCAATGACGGAGGTGTTGGGCTTGAAGAAGAACTGAGGCGTTGTGGGGGTCTCGTTGCCCAGCTCGGAGGCGTGGTCGTGCCAGTTGCGGGCCGCCCCAATCACCTTGGAACGGGGAATAATGGGGGCCAGTAGGCGGACGTCCGCAACCGGGTACCGCTTATCGGTGGGGTTAATGCCGGTGTAGAAAGGGTCGCCGGAGAGAACAGTAACAGTCTCTTCACCAGGCTCACCTTCAACCAGGCCAAAGTGCAGGGTATCGTCTACAGTAAATCGGGCAATGCGCATACTTCTAGACTACCGGACTCACCTAGGGCGGAGGTGGCCTAAGCGAGTGTTTGCTTACTGTTGATTTTCTGCCTGGTACTCTTCGTGGGCTTTGATGATGTCACCAGCCAGGGCCTGAAGAAGTATATTAATTTTAGATAATCTCTACACATAATAATTTATCGATAGTTTTAAACTAGGCTAAAATCTGCTGATAACTCATCATTCCATCCACTCTGTGCACCTTTCCCAAGAGCGAGAACGATTATTCGAAATTCTATTTTAGAGTAACTCAAATGGATTCCCTCATTAATTTCCCCACTACAGAAAATTTCTCTTCAAGAAGAGATTTACCGTGACCCCATTCCAGAATTTATATCATGAGTATCATTCTTGAGGAACTTTCGATAAGAATCCCAATAGGATTGATGTCCTCTTAAAATATTTTCTACCAAGATTTCGTCAAATCCTTTAGAACCAAGAAGTTCTTTACGGCTTGGCAAAGAACGGACACACTTCAGAGTTCCAACAATATGTTGGCGGGATTCAGCACCAAACGAGTCCCGTTTATTCCCAAAGAAAACGGTATCTTTCATATAAGCGCCATATAGCTCAGCATTCTCTAGAGTTACCCCTATCAGATAAGCACCCTTTAAATCAGCTTCCTCAAGACAGGCTTCTCTTAAAATAGTTCTTTCAAAATTTGCTTTTTGTAAATTTGCTTTCTTAAGGTGAGCGCCCCATAATTTAGCTCTAATCATCGATGCATCCATCAGATTTGCCCCTTGCAGGAAAGCATTCTGCAATGTAGCTTTATCTAACTTTGCATTTTGAAGAGAGGCCCCCTCCAGATATGCATCTACTAAATAAGCTTTATTTAAATGAGCATTATTCAGTTCAGCACCCTCTAAGTGCACACCCCATAAATTTGCTCCCTCCAAATGTGCACCATGTAGTTTTGAATTCCGCAAATCCAGCTGACTTAAGTTAAGACCCCGCAAGTCCAAGTAGCTTAGATTAAAACTAGACCGACAGGCCTCTTTTATTTCAAATTCATTTTGACTATTTCCCTCATCACTCGCTTGATACCTGGGAAAAATATCCTGAATAACAGAATTTAGAGTACGAAGATCAAGTTCACTTCGCACATCCACTTCCTCATCTTCTAGCTCTTGATACACCCCAAAAATGATCTTAAGAATATTATGTTGCTGACCTTCTTTTTGTAGTGCAATTAAAGGTGAGGTAGAAGATAGCGTCTCCCAGTCCTTATAAAGGGCTGCTAACTGGAAGTAGGTAGCTGATACTTCCTTAGGAACATCTCCATAGCGGCGGGGGATAATCTCATGTAGTCTGTCATTGAGATTTTTAATCAGCTCCGCATCTAACTTCTGCTGTTCTCTTCTCCTCTTTTCTTCTTCTAGTGCTCTCTGATGCTCTAACTGGGTTTCAAGATGCTTCTGCTGGCTTTCTAGCTGAGTCTGTAAGTTCTTCTCCTGGGAAAGACGGTTCTCTTCCCCCGTCCTATAGCTCACCGCAACGGAGACCACCACACCCACAGCCGCAATCAGAGCAGCAAAGGCTGTAGCAATTCCCTGTCGGGCTTCTTTCCAGTCCCCGTTATAGGTAGCAAGAGTAAGAACCAGAACAGCTAGAGCCGATACCAGAAAAAGAGCAGGCAGAACAGCCACAACAATTCGAAAGAGCTGCTTACTATCACTTTCTGCCGACTTCTTACTTGAAGAAGCCCATACACTTACCGCGCCTGCGCCAAGGCAGCAGATTAAGGCTAGCCCCCAGTCCGCCCAGCCTAATGCTTCAAAGGTGAGATTCCAGTACTCACGCTTGTAAAATACCCCAGCCAATAACCAGCCATAGATAAAAGCACCTGCGCCCCAGGCACCCGTTACTAACACAAAACCCAATTCATGAGTCCGCCGTATCTTTTTTGCTACCTCAGGTTCTTCTGCCACTTACTCTTCCTTCCTTCTGGTCTGCTGTGTAAAGATACCTCAACAACAACTAGAAAAGACCATATAAACCAGAAAAACCCACCAGTTGGTGGGTTTTTCTGATCTAGATGGTAGCACCTATCCTCAGGGAAGGTTAGACCAGCTTGACGTTCCAGTCGAAGCGGTCCTCAACCTTACCGGTCTGGATGCCAACGAGCTCTTCACGCAGGGCCATGGTGACCTCGCCGCCGTCCGCACCAGAAGCTGAAGGGATCTCAAAGTCAGCGGCCTTGAGCTTACCGACGGGGGTAATCACAGCGGCAGTACCACAAGCGAAGATTTCGACAATCTCACCTGAGGCGACGCCCTCGCGCCACTCGCTCAAAGTAATCTTGCGCTCTTCAACCTGGTGGCCGCGGTCCTGAGCCAGCTTAATGATGGACTTACGGGTAATACCGCGCAGAATAGTACCGGTCAGCTCAGGGGTGACAATGTGGCCGTCCTTGTAGACGAAGAAAATGTTCATGCCGCCCAGCTCTTCAATGGCGTCCCCACGGTTGGGGTCCTTGAAGATAACCTGCTTGCAACCCTGCTCCTGGCCCTCAATCTGAGCAGCCAAAGACGCAGCGTAGTTACCGCCGCACTTAGCCTCACCGGTACCGCCAACACCCGCACGGGCGTAAGTGGTAGAAAGCCAAATGTCAACGGGCTTGGGGGTACCGAAGTAGTTACCTGCGGGGGAAGCAATAATGAAGAAAGCAACCTCGCGGGCAGGGCGAATACCCAAGAAAGCCTCAGTAGCGATCATGAAGGGGCGCAGGTAGAGGGACTCACCATCACCGGAAGGAACCCAGGCGGCGTCAATCTCAACGAGCTGACGCATGGCCTCAACAAAAAGCTCCTCAGGCAGGTGAGGCAGTACCAGGCGGTCTGCTGACTTGTTCAGGCGGGCAGCGTTCTCTTCAGGGCGGAAGGTGGTGATAGAACCATCAGCCTGACGGTAGGCCTTGATGCCCTCAAAAATTTCCTGGCCGTAGTGCAGCACACCGGCGGCAGGGTCAAGAGTGATCGGGCCGTAGGGCAGTACCTGGGCGTTGGACCATTCGCCGTTGTCAGCTCCGGTGCCCTTCCAGTCGATGCGTACCATGTGGTCGGTGAAGTAGTCACCGAAGCCGGGGTTAGCCAAGATTTCGGCGCGGCGCTCATCGCTGGCGGGGTTGGGGTTGCGGTTAATTGTGAATTCGAGAGACATGCTTATCCTTCAAACTGTTTGACGGGGGTTCGCTCTTCTAGATTACCCTAAGGGAATGTGCCCTGTTGGCTAGCTTATGTAAAACCTTGCCCCTCTTATGTAAAACTTTCCTGTCTTATGTAAAACCTCACCGGGTTTCGGTGGGGCTCCAGCATCTTTGGCGAAGTTGGGCCAGAATTGCATCGCCAATCTCGCCAGTTGCGCGGTTTACCCCAGGGCGGGCGGTGAGGTCCGCTTCTACAGCCTGCTCAATACGAGCTGCGGTAGCGTCATGGCCCAAGGGATATCCACGAAGTCGATGTGGTTTCATATAGTGAGCCTAGTGCCCCAGGGTTTAGCAGGGCAGACAACCAGGCATGTGGTTCAGTGAGGGAGAGAAAAGGCGAACGGTTAGACCTTCTTCGCAATCAGCTCCTTGACCGCCTCAACCTCGTTGGGCAGGTCAATGACGTGGCGGTCGGCCTCCATGATGCCCGCAAAACGCTCAGGAATTTCAGGCTCGGAGCCGGTAGCTTCAGCGATAGTCTGAGCGAACTTGACCGGCAGGGCGGTCTCTAGACAGATGATGGGGGTGTCAATCTTCTCAGCCCAGTCGCGGGCGACCTTCACACCATCTGCGGTGTGGGGGTCAAGGAGCACACCCAGACGCTCATGGGCATCGCGGATGGTGGCGATACGGTCGGCGTGGGTGGAGCGGCCTGACGCAAAGCCGTAGCGCTCAGCTGCTTCAGCGAAGACTTCCTCATCTGCAAGTGAGAAACCGCCCTGGCGCACCTTAAGGCCAAAGAGGTCAGCGGTGCGTTCGGCGTCGCGGCCTAGCAGGTCGTAGATGAAACGCTCAAAGTTAGAGGCACGGGAGATATCCATAGAAGGGCTAGAGGTCTCATAGGTATCAGCTGATGAGCGTACCCGGTAGTCACCGGTGCGGAAGAACTCGTCAAGCACGTCATTCTCGTTGGTTGCCACAATCAGGCGATCAATGGGTAGGCCCATCTGGCGGGCAATGTGCCCGGCGCAGATGTCACCAAAGTTGCCGGTGGGCACGCAGAAGGAAACCTTCTGGTCGTTGGTTTCGGTGGCGCGAATCCAGGAAGAAACATAGTAGACCACCTGGGCCATCAGGCGGGCCCAGTTGATGGAGTTCACTGCACCAATACGCTTTTCAGCCTTGAAGGCAGCGTCAGCAGAAATAGCTTTGACGACGTCCTGGCAGTCGTCAAAGACCCCGTCGAGAGCCACGTTGAAGATGTTTTCATCGTCTAGGCCGAACATTTGGGCCTGCTGGAAGGGGGTCATGCGCCCGGCGGGGGTGAGCATGAAAACCTTGATGCCGGGGCGTCCGCGCATGGCGTACTCAGCGGAGGAGCCGGTATCGCCTGAGGTGGCACCCACAATGTTCAGGGTTTCACCGCGGCGGGCTAGTTCATATTCGAAGAGTTCACCCAGGAGCTGCATGGCCATGTCCTTGAAAGCAGCAGTGGGGCCCTCAGAGAGGTGGCCGATGAGAATACCGGGTTCCAGTTCGGTGACCGGCACGATCTCTTCTGAAGCGAATTTGGGGTAGGAGTAGGCCCGGGCGGTCATAGCCTTAATGTCTTCAACCGGAATATCGTCGATGAAGAGTTGCAGTACCTCTGCGGCCAGAGCTGCATAGCCTTCCTCAGTCAGCACAGTGCGCCAGCGGGCGAGAGTGGCATCATCGAGGGTGGGGTAGGTTTCGGGTAGGTAGAGGCCGCCGTCGGGGGCAAGGCCGCCGAGCAGGATATCGGTGAAGTGAGCGGGAGTGCGGGTGGTGTCGCGGGTTGAGATGTACTGCATGAGTATAAGCCTACCGAAACTCAGCGCCTGGTGCTGTGAGGCACTCATACTAGGGTATGAATTTGAGGTGCGGACGCCCCTGCGCACCCGGTCGGGGTGGGGTGGGCTTTTAGACTGGGAGGGTGGATACCCTACAAATAGACCTGGCCGCTACCCAGCGCCGGAAGAAGCTGGTCAACGCGATAGCTGTTGCCCTGGGGCAGCTATTGACCTTGGTAACAGTTTTTACCTTTGGTTCCCTGATGATGACTTGGTCGCTCATCTTCGTAGGGGCTTGGCTGGTTGCCACATCGAGCCTCTACTTCAGGTACTCCCGGCCCATGCTGGTTCTGGTGCTAGTAGTAGTTTCGCTTCTGGTAACTATCCCTGCCCCCTACCCTGCGGTGGGTTCCTGGTGGGCTGCCCCGTTTATGGTCTACCACCTGGCGCGATATTATTCTAAGCCGGTGCGTACGGGCACTCTTATTGCGGCCCTTTTCGCCTCAGCCGTCGGCGGCTTTATTTTCACCCGCCCCTTTTTGGCCTATAACCCCAGTGCCCTCGTGTTCTACATTACCGCCCTTGCCGCTGTTTTTATCTGTGCAGCTATCGTCACAATCGCCTGGTTCTTTGGCGACTCCCGGCGACTACGAGAACAAAGTCACCGGGCCCTGTTGGAGCGAAACCGCCAGCTAGAACACGAGCGGGAACAGGAGCGGGCACTGGCTGCCTTAGACGAGCGGGCCCGCATCGCCCGAGAAATGCACGATATTGTCGCTCATTCTCTGTCTGTCATCATTACTCAGGCGGACGGAGCCCGCTACGCTGCTACTGCCCAGCAGACGGAGAAGGCGGTGGCAGCCTCCGCCCCCACAGAGCCGGTGGAAATTACCACCCTGGCCACCATTTCTGAGACCGCACGCTCAGCCCTGCAGCAGATGCGCACCCTACTCGGAGTCCTACGCACCGATGAAACAACAACAGTTGAACCGCTACCAGCCCTGCACGATATCCCCCAGCTGATTGAACAAACTCAAAGACTAGGCATACCAGTGCAGCTGAGCATGGTCTCAGGGGTTGAAGAGAAACTGCCACAAGGAGCCGACCTGACCAGCTACCGTATCGTGCAAGAAGCCCTCACCAACGTAGCCAAGCACTGCCCGGCCACTCCCCTAGTGACCGTCACCATCAGCAAAGGCAAACAGACCCTTGATATTGACATTACCAACCAGCCGCAACAAGAGCCCTGCCAGCCACTACCAGGTGCCCGCCGCGGACTCCTAGGTATGCGCGAGCGCATCGATATGTACCATGGCACCTTGCAGTATGGCAGGCTAGCTGACGGGTCTTTTAGGGTTTTCGCTCAGATTCCTTTTGTGCCCTAATCTTGTGTGAAGATAACAATGGCCTGTTTGCCCGATGTGAAAAGAAATGTGAAAGTAAAACTGTGATTAGAGTTCTTCTTGTCGATGACCAGCATTTAGTTCGTTCTGGTCTGGCGATGCTGATTGGTTCCCAGGCTGATATGCAGGTGGTAGCCCAGGCCAGCGACGGCCAGCAGGCCATTGAGCAGGTCGCCGAGCTGCAGGCCGAAGGGCTGGGCCCTGATGTGGTGCTCATGGATGTGCGTATGCCGGTACTCGATGGTATTGAGGCTACCGGGGCGATTATCGAGGCCTTCCCCCAGGTGAAGGTGGTTATGCTCACTACCTTTGACATCGACGACTATGTGTATGCCGCGGTCCAGCGCGGAGCCAGCGGGTTCCTGCTCAAGGACGCCCCGCCCGAGCAGCTTTTAGGGGCTATCAGGACGGTGCAGCGTGGGGACGCTGTAATTGCACCCAGTGCTACCAAGCGGCTTCTAGAGCAGATGATTCCCCATCTGGCAGGGGGCGCGCCCACCCAGCAGGCGCCCCAGAAACACGCTGAGAAGATCGCCAGCCTCACTAACCGAGAACATGAGTTGTTTTTGCTGATTGCTCAGGGGCTCTCTAATGGGGAGATGGCGCAAGAGCTCTTTGTTTCTGAGGCGACTGTCAAAACCCATGTCTCACATATTTTGACTAAACTTGAGGCCCGCGACCGCGTGCAGGCCGTCATTATTGCCTACGAGGCGGGGCTGGTATAGCCCCAGCTCTAGCTGGCAGTTGGGCTAGCTGTAGGAGTAGGCACAGTTACCGGCGAAGTGTTCTTGGGATCTGTTTTATCACTTGCAGTTCGCTCCACAGCGGTTGCGTGAATACCCTCAAGGTCCTTAGAAAACTGCTCAAGGCGCTTGTAGACCGACTCGTAGTAAGAACTCTTTAGATCGGCGACAGAAGAATCAAAAGACATGTTCTCACGGCACGAAATATCGGCCTTGAGCATACCCTTAGCGTCATCGGCGTTCAAAAGGCTAGCGGCGTAAGCGGCTTCGTCAGTGCTTGAGACCTGGCTGAAGCCCGCTTCGCTCATGCAAGTACCCCATGATTCTTGTAAGGCCAGGTAGTTCTCATCAGTTCGCAGGCTAGTCTCAATGGCCTGGGCGAATTCAGGGGCCAGCAGGGCAGCCTTCACCCCGTCCTCCGCTGAACCGTAGATGTACTCGTAGCTCTGAGCCATACACCCGGTTGAGTCCAGTTCCCCACTGGAATAGTCCATGAAAGTTACGGTGAAGGTTTCCCCGCCCTCCCCTAGGTAAGCGTCCAGGCCCTTCTGGTTAAAGCTAGCAGCCGGCCGGCCCTCAGCGGCAGGGAGCTTCCCGTAGCCAGAAGTCTTCAGCTCTTCAGTGGTGCGGCCGGTGTAAACAGCAGACTCTAGCGTAAGCCCAACCTCAGGCTCCTTATAGCTACCGCCAGCCTCAGCCACGCAACGCTCAACAAAAGCCCTACGGGCAGACTCCGCCTCAGACGGAGGAAAAATCCAGGACTGCAAGCTCTCAAGATGTTCAGCCTGGGTCTTCTCAGCAGCGGTGAGCTCATCAAAGTTCTGAGGCTGCGAAGAACAACCCACTAACCCCACAAGGGTGAAACACCCCAGTACGGTAAGCCCCTGTACGTAACGGTTCGTAAGTAATGACACGGCGTCCTCCCTAGATAATCAGCCTCAATTCTAACTACTATGAAGAAGCAGTATCACCACAACCTCACAAGAAACCCACGACGACCTAGTCACAGAAAGCAGATTCTTACCCTTATGACCTCCCTTGACCAGCAAGGAATTCAGACCAGCCGCCGTGGTCTCATGCGCTTTGCCGCGCTCACCGGTGTGGCCGGTGTTGCCACAGCGGCAGGCACCGCAGCTCTCAACGCTACTGCCCATGCCGCAGACGCCAGCTCCAGCGTCTTTTCAGCAGACTTCCACTACCCCACCATCACCGGCCCCTCCATTGCCCTATGGGGCAGCTCCTCCTTTGGCGGGGCGAACGCAGAACAAGGAGTCCCCGCCGGGTACGATGCCTCCATCGACGGGCAGCTAGCAAGTTACCTTCAGATACCGGTCCTTAGATTTGGTCGCGGCGGTGAAACCTCCACCATGATCGCCGCCCGCCGCGGGGTCGCCCAGTCCATGTACAAGCTCATCTTCCCTAACAACATGATCCCAGCCTCAGGGTCAGTGACCGTCAAAGTTTCTGACACCTCCCACCTGGCCTGGGGGTCAGTAGCTTACCTGCCCGGTTATGTATCGGCTGTGCCAGGCGTCCTGACCTCTGGGGCCACAGAAGGCACATACATTTTCACTCGCGCCGTACCAGGTGAAGCAGTCTATGCTCCTTCTGATAGCCCAGCCTCCTGGTTCCACTCCTACCAAGAGATGATTTCGCGTTCCTCGTACCACATCATTCAGATTGGGCGAAACAATCTCAACGACTTTGACCGCATCACCAAAGACACAGAAGCCTGCTTCGCGCTTGCACCCAAGCGTACCCTCGTCATGGGTCAGTTCGCCTCCCGCGGTGACGGTTCTGATTCAAGGCGCGCTCAGCAGGTCCAGGCCTACAACGATTGGGCAGCCAAAACCTACGGCACCCTCTTCATCAACCCAGATACCTACCTGCGCGAGACAACCCAAGAATCCTGGCTACGCTACGGGGCCCTAGCAGGCTCTGGTGTCTGGTCATCAGATACTGACCGTGACGCCTACGACGAAGGTAAAATCCCGCCCTCACTCTACTCATCAGACGGTCTGCACCTCAACGGCTGGGGCTATATCGCCCTCTCACAAATGATCTACTACAAGGTGACAGAACTCGGCTGGTTCCCTGCCTCCTAACGAGCTGACCTCCTGCTAGGCTCACAAGCCGGTTAAGGTAAGTAGCTGATGAAAAAAGATAAGGACGCGGCCCCCACCATTCGGGTAGAAAGGTGGGCGGCCGCGTCCTTAAGTCTGCTGTGAGGTGAGACTACCTGTTTAGGCGTTCTTAGGCTCCTCATAGCGAGGGAAAACAGGGGCCGGGGCGGGAAGCTCAGTACCGGGCACCAGGGCCTGGCTCAGGGCCGCGAAGACACGATTCTTAGGCTCAACAGCCAGCAAATCAAGCATCTTCCCCATAGAAGTAGGCATGACCGGCTGAGCCAAGGTGGCAACAATACGAAGCACCTCAGCGGTCACGTATAGCACAGTGTTCATGCGCTCTAGATCAGTCTTGCGCAACTTCCAGGGCTCCTGGGCGGTGAAGTAGCGGTTAGCTTCACCCACAACCTGCCAGATGCGCTCTAGGGCGCGGTGGAAGGCCTGCTCATCAAAATCAGTACGGACCGGCTCATAGAGGGAGGCAGCCATCTCAAGCATGGCGGTGTCTTCTGCGGTGAAAGCACCGTGAGCAGGCACCTTGCCTTCACAGTTCTTTGCAACCATAGACAGGGATCGCTGGGCCAGGTTACCCAGGTCGTTGGCCAGGTCTGAGTTGATGCGGTTCTTAATGCCTTCTGCTGAGTAGGAGCCGTCCTGCCCGAAGGAGACATCACGCAGCAGGAAGAAACGCAACTGGTCCAGGCCGAAGCTAGCTACCAGGTCAGCCGGATCAACCACGTTGCCAATAGACTTACTCATCTTCTCCCCATCCACTAGCAAGAAGCCGTGGCCAAAGACGCGCTGGGGAAGTTCCAGACCGGCTGACCAGAGGAAGGCAGGCCAGTAGATGGCGTGGAAACGGGTGATGTCCTTACCGATTAGGTGCAGGTTAGCAGGCCAGAACTTGGTGAAAAGTTCGCCCTCAGTATCGGGGTAGCCCAGGCCGGTGAGGTAGTTGGTCAAGGCGTCCACCCAGACGTACATGACGTGCCGATCATTCCCAGGGACAGGCACGCCCCAGTCGAAGGTGGTACGTGAGATGGAAAGGTCGTTCAGGCCGTTCTTGATGAAGGAGGCCAGCTCATTGCGGCGGGACTCAGGGTAGACGAAGCCCTGCGTGGAGTAGAGCTCTAGCAGGCGCTCACCGTATTTGGAGAGGCGGAAGAAGTAAGATTCTTCTTCAGTCCACTCAACCTCGGTGCCAGTTGAGGTAGCGTAGCGCACGCCCTCTCGCACCTCGGTTTCTTCTTCGGTGTAGTAGGCCTCATCGCGCACCGAGTACCAGCCGGCGTACTTATCCAGGTAGATATCGCCGTTCTCTTCCATCTTCTTCCAGATGGCCTGAGAAGCTGCGTAGTGGTCTGCATCGGTGGTGCGGATGAAACGCTCGAAGTCAGCTCCGACCAGTTCAGCCATGGCACGGAAACGAGCGGAGTTCTCATCTGCCAGTTCTTTGGGGGTTTTGCCCTGCTTGGCGGCGGTGGTCTGCATCTTCTGCCCGTGCTCATCGGTACCGGTCATGAAGCGTACATCGAAGCCGTCCAGCTTCTTGAAACGTGCCATGGTATCGGCGGCAATAACCTCGTAGGCATGCCCGATATGGGGGGCGCCGTTGGGGTAAGAAATCGCAGTGGTGATGTAGTACGGGGTAGAAGTCATAGCTACCACTTTACCCGTTTACACCAACCACTGCGAACCCTATTTCACATGGGAAAAAGGTACGGGTGGGCTTTCCCGAAGCCCACCCGCGCTACTAGCTAGTCAGCCAGGTTGATGATGGCCGCACGTGAAGCGTTGACCACGCGCTTGATGGAATCAAGCACCTCGTTGTTCAGGGCTGAGTCCAGGGCCAGGACGCAGAGGGCCTCGGCGTTCTTGTCATTACGAGATACCTGCATACCGGCGATGTTAATGGAGGCAGTTCCGAGCAGGGTACCGATAGCTGCGATGACGCCGGGGCGGTCTTCGTATTCAAGCACCAGCATGTGGTCGGTGATGGGGATCTCGATGTCGTAGCCGTTGACGTTGGTCAGCTTCTCAATCAGCTTAGGCCCGGTGACGGTACCGGCTACCTTGATAACTTCGCCATTGGCCAGAGCACCGGTGAGTACGGTTTCGTTACGGAAGTACTCGGTGTCGGTGGTGGTGACCAGCTCAACTTCCACACCGCGCTGTTCTGCCAGCACGGGGGCGTTAACGTAGGAAACCTTTTCTGAGACAACGTCAGTGAAGACACCCTTGAGGGCTGAGAGTTTAAGGGAGGTGACGTCCTTGGTAGCGATTTCACCAGCAATTTTCACCTCAACGCGGGTGAGAGCCTCGTCGCCGCCGATAGCGGTGAGGATGCGGCCTGCCTTTTCAGCCAGGGGAACACCGGGGCGCACCTGCTTGTCAATAGCACCACCGGCTACGTTGACAGCATCGGGTACGAGGTCACCTTCCAGGGCCAGGCGTACAGACTTGGCGACGGATACACCAGCCTTTTCCTGAGCCTCAAAAGTGGAGGCACCCAGGTGGGGGGTAGCAACCACGTTGGGCAGCTCAACAAAGGGTACGTTCTTAGCAGGTTCTTTGACGTAAACGTCAATGGCGGCGCCAGCGATCTCACCTGAGCGTAGGGCAGCGTCAAGGTCGGCTTCATCGATCAGGCCACCGCGAGCTACGTTGACCACATAAGCGGTCTTCTTCATCTTCTTGAAGCTCTCGGCGTTAATCATGCCCATAGTTTCAGGGGTGCGGGGCATGTGGATGGTGATGAAGTCGGAGCGCTCTACCAGTTCGTCCAGTTCTACCAGTTCTGCGCCCAGGGCTGCTGCACGGGCAGAGGTGACGAAGGGGTCGTAGGCGATAATCTCGGTGCCGAAGGCCTTGAGGCGTTCTGCAACCAGGCCACCGATTCGACCGATGCCGATGATACCGATGGTCTTTTCAAAGAGCTCAACACCTGAGAAGGCGGAGCGCTTCCACTGGCCAGCTTTCATGGAGGCATCAGCAGCAGCGATGTTGCGGGACAGGCCCAGGATGTGCCCGACGGTGAGTTCTGCTGCTGAGATGACGTTAGAGGTGGGTGCGTTGACGACCATGACGCCTGCTGCGGTGGCGGCTTTGATATCAACGTTGTCGAGGCCTACGCCTGCGCGGGCGATAACTTTGAGCTTCTTGGCCGCGGCGATGGCTTCTGCATCGACCTGGGTGGCTGAGCGCACGAGGATGGCGTCAACATCGGCGATAGCCGGGATGAGTTCTTCCCGGTTTGCCCCGTCGCAAGAGCGGATTTCAAAATCGGGGCCCAGGGCTTCAACGGTGGCAGGTGAGAGTTCTTCAGCGAGAAGAACGACTGGTTTTGCGGTCACGGGTGGTTTCCTTTTACTGGTGACAGTTGGGGCTAGTGTGGTGCAGCTGGCGCTTCGGACCCTAAGGACGCCGCTGGTTGGTAGGCTCACAATGAGCAGGTGCTTCTGTGGTGTGAGCTACAGTTCACCGTACGGCTGTAACTCGACCACTTCCCTAGTTTACCGGGATTAGCAAGAGCCGACTAGCTACCCAGGTGGGGGTAGCTAGTCAGCTGCATATATTTCACTCTAGGAACAGCACAGATGACCTAGCGTTAGCAGGTAAATGCCTCGCTCATAGAGCCTGCGGCCAGAACCTTAGCTTAGGCGAAGAGTTTGCGCAGTTCACGGCCAGCAGCTTCGATGGGGTGGGATTCGCCCTGAGCGCGCAGTTCCTTCAGCTCAGCTCCCCCAGCTTTCTGGTCGTCCATAAAACGCTGGGCAAAGGTGCCGTTCTGGATGTCAGCTAGCACAGCCTTCATGTTTTCTTTGACCTCGGGGGTGATGACGCGGGAGCCAGAGACATAGCTACCGTATTCAGCGGTATCTGAGATTTCCTGGCTGTGGTGAGCAATGCCACCCTTGACCAGCTGGTCTACCGTGAGTTTCAGTTCGTGCAGAACCTTGAAGTAGGCAATTTCAGGCTGACAGCCCGCTTCAGTCAGAGTTTCAAAGCCGTACTTAATGAGCTGCGAGATCCCACCAGAGAGCACAGCCTGCTCGCCGAAGAGATCTGATTCAGTTTCTTCCTTGAAGGTGGTTTCGATAACCCCTGCGCGGGTTGCACCCAGGGCCTTTGCATAGGCTAGAGCAAGGTCAAGAGCCTCACCTGAGGCGTCCTTTTCGACAGCTACCAGGGCAGGTACGGCGCGTCCTGCCTCGAACTCGCGGCGAATAAGGTCGCCAGAGCCCTTAGGTGCAACCAGGGCAAGATCTACACCTTCAGGGGCGTCAATATAACCGAAAACGACGCTAAAGCCGTGGGCAAAGAAAAGGGCGTCGCCTTCGTTGAGGTTGGGGGCGATGTCTTGTTTGTAGATTTCTGCCTGAACCTGGTCGGAGGTCAGCATCATAATGAGATCAGCTTCAGCTGCGGCTTCAGCTACAGACATGACGCGCAGGCCTTCTGCTTCTGCCATGGCCCATGAACTTGAGTCTTCTGCTAGGCCTACACGGACGTCTACGCCGGAGTCACGGAGGTTAAGGGCGTGGGCTTGCCCCTGGGAGCCGTAGCCGATGATAGCGACAGAGCGTTCTGCGATATAGGTCAGATCGGCATCGTCATTGTAGTAGATCTTTGCCATAGTTTTTGATCTCCTTGGTGAGTTGAGAGGCAGCAGGCGCTGCCAGGCCTTAGTGTTTATGAACTGTTTGTCTCTAGCGTAGTGGTTTCTGCCGGTCTTGAGAGGCGGTTTCGGTGTTTTTGGAATTGTTTTTTAGAGCGGTGGCCTCCAACGAGCTTGGTAGAGCTTTCTCGCCGATATGGCAGGAGCCACGAGCTAGGTGTAGTACAACTTTCCTTCATCTGTTGGTTATAGGCCCTCACCTCGTCATTTAAAGACTTTTAGGGTGCGGATAACATTATTCTTACCATCACTTCGTCTATAGCACGTAGACTGATGACATGACTGAACCCCAGCTCACCAGTAGTGAAATCGCCAAGGCCCTGCACACTGTCTTCGATAGTCAGATTATTAACTACGGAGCCTACAACCTGGTTTTTGCTACAGGTTCATCCATTTACCGCAACCCAGATGTGGCCTCCCACCAGGAAGAGAATCAAAGCTGTTTCCTCATTGGTTACAGAGACACTCCCCGCGAGGCCATCATTGCCCCACTCTCATTACCTGATGTGCAGGGGGCTGGCACGCCCACCTCTATTGACAATACGAACGCCGCGCGCACTTTTAGCCTCTCAGATTACTCATTTGGGCTAGAGTCCACCAACGGCACATCTTTCTCGCTCACCTTCGACCCCCAGGTAGAAGTGCATACTACTGAAGGCAGTGGACTGCTCGAGCAGGCACTGGATATCGAAGATTTTAAGCGCGTCATTATTGAGGCATGGAAACTCTAGCCAGCCCCAGCTGAAAGTATCTTGCCAGAGTGGTTATGAAGAAATAGAAAGAAGTAAGAGAAACAAAGATACCCGACCGGCTAACCGGTCGGGCATCTTATATTGTGCGCCCCCTGGGACTTGAACCCAGAACCCATTGATTAAGAGT
>NZ_JBPPUO010000018.1:0-16637 GCF_053544675.1 Rothia sp. 32237D007AR
TCATATTTTTGCCGCGGGTGGGGCCGTTGTCTAGTTGGTGGGTGTGGGGTGCGTGTCTACTTTTGAATAAGCCTCTAAGACTCATTGGCATATTGCCATTAAAGTTACTCTTAAGGCTCGTGCCTTATGGGGTGTTGGACAGATGGACAAGGTATACCGTGATGGGCTTGCTGATTTGCGGGAACACCATCCGCGTTCTATGAGTAGCGAAAGCATGGCTCAGCAATGGGAGTGCCATGTTGTCGGGCTTCCTGCTACAAGAACCATTGATTTAGAAAGTATCCGCCCGAGTAATCCGCAGTGGCGTGACCGTATCCCGACAATCCAGCAGATTGTTAGGGAGGGCAAGAAACCTATTTACGATACTTGTAATTGGTGATTGCACGCATAGGGGAGGCTGACTTGCCCCGTTACCTTTTAAGAGCGCACACAAAGACACCAAAAACAGGTGAAACTAGAAGCGTAAGTAACCGGCCCACCCCGACATGACTCAATGCCCCCAGCCAAACAAACAATGGTCCGGGGGGTGCCGCCACCGAGGCGGGAACCGGCTCACAAACCATCGCTAATAGAAGCACGATCCAAAGCCAATGTAACGTGGGTGCGAGATTCGTGAACCACCGGTTACTTCACACCATAACCCCTTCGATACAAAGGTGCGAAGAATGACCGATATCTACCTCGGCCTCGATGTAGGCAAAACCAACCACCACGCCACAGCCCTCACCGCCACAGGCAAGAAAATCTGGGACAAACCCCTACCCCAAGCAGAACCTAAAATCCGAGAACTGTTCACCACACTCAGCACGCAAGGCGCCGTCCTACTAGTTGTCGACCAACCCAAAACCATCGGCGCACTCCCTGTAGCCATCGCACAAGATATGGGCATCGAAGTAGCATATCTGCCAGGGCTGACCATGCGAAGAGTAGCCGACTTACATCCCGGGGAAGCAAAAACAGACGCCCGCGACGCGTACATCATTGCTGAAACAGCACTCACCATGCCCCATACCCTACACAGCATTACAGTGGCTGAAGAAACCACAGCAGAGCTATCCATGCTCTGCGGTTTTGATGATGACCTAGCAGCACAAGCAACAGCAGTTTCAAACCGTCTGCGTGGCTTTCTCACCCAGATTCATCCGCATCTTGAGCGAGTTCTAGGGTCAAGGCTGGCACATCCTGCTGTTCCTGAACTGCTGAAGAAGTACCCTGCACCAGCTGACTTAGGGTCGGCAAAGCGCATAAAGGTACGTAACTTGCTCAAAAAGAAAGCACCCCGGTTAGCGGCTAAGCTTACGGATGAGATTTTCCTGGCTCTTGAGGAACAAACAGTCGTTGTTACAGGAACTAGCAGTGCTACACAGATTATTCGTTCGTTAGCGTCTTAGCTTGAGTTGATTCTGGTTCAACGTACAGAGGCTGAACAACAGATATTCACTCTAGTTGAAGCTCATCCATTATCTGCTGTGATTCGTTCGATGCCGGGTATGGGTGTACGCACTAGTGCCAGAATTCTTACCGAAGTTGTTGGTAAGGATTTCAAGGATGCTTCACATCTAGCTTCCTATGCTGGTATCGCGCCGGTGGATCGCAAATCTGGTACTTCAATTAAAAGTTCCCACGCCTCACGGCGTGGGAACAAAGCACTCAAGCGAGTGCTTTTCTTATCGGCCTTTGCTTCGATTAAGGGTGACCCGTCATCGCGACTTTATTATGACCGGAAACGAGATGAGGGTAAGCGGCATAATAGGTGCGTGATGGCGTTGGCTCGTAAGCGGTTGAATGTTTTGTTTGCGATGCTTAGGGATGGGTGTTTTTATGAGTCTCGTGTGTCGGTGGGGGCTTGACGAAAACTATAGAAGCACCCCCCACCCTTGGCTTCGCCACGCTACCACGTCCTGCTGCTCATCCATAGAACGCCCTGCAAGGCACTTACTACTCCGCTCTGCAATAGCAACTACCGACACCGGTTCCAAACCAATAACGTCATCAACACTAGCACTCTAAGCTACAACTACCCATAACAATCAACCTCCGCCACTGATACTCCACAGGCATCTCACAATGCTCATGCAACATAGACCGGATTTCAGCGGTATTCCCCGTTATCGGAGGGAGAAGCCCAGCAAATTGCTAATAGCATTGTGCGGTGGATTATCGCGGAATCTCGGTTGTGGAACGACGGCCCTGCTGTCTACGAAGCAACTTTTACGGCTATCCATTCAGCACGCGGCCGTAAAGGTGGAGTGAAAAGTGGGAAGGTAAGAGCCGCTAAAGCACGCGAACGGAAATGGTTTCTATGAGCACTGAAGAACTACCCCCCCCGTGTCTACGCTCGCTATTCGCGGGGAAGTCAGACGGCTAAACAAGCTGCACAACGTGTAGGTGTTTCTGAACGCACTGCACAACGTTGGACTTCTCGTAGCCGTGCTGACTGGCTGGCTGAAAAAGCCCAAGAGCGAGAAGAGATACGCGCCTATCATGACGATTTAGGGTACTCGTGGACTCAGACCGCCAAGCACTTTAAGCTCGCGGTTTCGACTGTAAAAGAGCGTGCTTACCGCGCCCGTAAAGAGCGAGCAGCTGAAACAACAACCTAAAAAATAAAAAATTAGTTACGTCCTAGTATCTGCATCAGTAGGCTCTCTCCCCTTCCAAAAGTTCGTCCCCCACACAATAGACCTAGAACCCAACATATGAAAACTATGAAATAAGCTTCCGCATAGGTCGCCGTATATTTCATCATCGGGATCACTTTTAGCAATTGTTTTTACAGAAGCCACGTTGAGAATCGCCACGCTAATAGTCATAAGAAGACCGAGTTTCCAGTCCACTAAAAAGGATCCAGCAGAAAGCATCGTGTGTAAAAGAATCGCCCATCCACGAATCGAACGCCCTAAGAAAAATTCATGTGTTCCCAGGTACCCTTGCCAACAAGCGATTTGATATGCCCGTGATTTAGTCCTTGCGAGACGTTCATATCTAAAATTTTCTAAGTCACCGTAATTAGGTGTATATTTAACGTTCATTGGTTATACATTACGCATAGACCAGAGTGTAATACTAAGCGCGCAGCAAACACTCCCGGAACGGTGTTTGAAAATTGTTTGAAAGCAATTTTGGTAGCAGTATCTAGCAACTCTGAAGCTGCCAACTCTGCAAATCCTCGTAAGGATGTCTCTGCTACCGCATGCCAGTTTCCGGCCTTAGCGTGAGATACTACCTCATGAATCAGGCTTGGAGGTATAGGAAGCCCCGTGGCTCCACTTAAAACGCACTCTGTGTATTTATATCCGTCGTTGATGATAGCGCTGGGAGTTACCGAGCGAAATGAGCTAATTACTGGTACAGATTCTACTATCTGAGGAGGAGAATTAAGAGTAGAGAGAAGAACAGAAATTTCATCTGACGAAAGTCCCTCTAGAGCAGGGTGATTCAGGTCATTGACATCCCAGTTTCCGGTTTTGTCCTGTACAAGAACTTCCGTAAAGAGAATTTCAAAGTCCTTTGCTAATTTCTCTTTTGCGCTCTCATAATCGATTCCCTCGGCCGCCAAAATTTCTTTTGTGAATCTATTATCAGTCGCTGATATATTAATAGCTCTATGTTCAGTAGCCGCTGTTGCAGGATTAACTGTAGCGAGCATAAAGCTACACGAAAATACAGCAGATAACAGCAAAGAACTTGTTTTACAAATTTTCTTGCTAAAAACCATTGGTTAGAGCCTCCTTTCCTCTAGGGCGCCCGCCCCCTAGTGATGGGTATTACTTCAATCCAATCAAGGACTTTAAGATAAGTCAAATTAGTTGATAAAAGTTTCATAACAATTCCAACAAAACACCTAGTCACACCCACCCCAGAAACTCCCCGTAACACTCATGCCGTCAGGGTGCTAGACGGCCATGCCACCCAACTGACGCCCAGGTCGCCCCGCCGAGCCCTGACGGAGCATTCTGCAACCCAACCACCAGCGCTCAAGACCACCACAGCCCAGCAGGTAGTTGCGCAGCATTTTCGCTAACCAACGCACTGTTTTCTTATTGTGAGCTACTCAAAATAGAACTACCTGGCTTATTGGATACATGAGGTGTGCCGGAAGAATCAGCACGCCAAACCAGGGGCACTAACCAAACGTTTTTGCGTTCAGTTCAGGGGCGAAAGCAAACAGAAAATCATTGGGGTTGCTCGCAAATCGTGGACACGTCATTAAGCGGCTTTGGTGTTGGCCGCCTTTGTTGAGGCCTTCCCTTCGATAATCTAGCTCTCGAAGCTAACGGGTGAGACCATTCCGATGGCCCAGTGCCGGCGCCGCCGATTGTAGACCACCTCAATCCAGTGGGCTACCGCCTTGCGCGCCTGCTTCCTTGTGGCCCACGATGTCCAGTCATAGAATTCGGTCTTAAGCGTGGACCAAAACGACTCGCTCATCGCGCTATCAAAGCACACCCCGGTACGACCCACCGATTGAGCAATCCCCAGTTCCTGGCAGACCTGCCACATCTGCGTACTGGTGAACTAGCACCCACGGTCAGCATGGAACACCAGACCGTCGGGCACCTCACCACGCAGCATGTGAGCCATCCGCAGAGCGCGCTCCACCACGTCCGTTGTCTGGCGTGGTGAGCCGTAGACTTCATCTGATTCATCCCAAATCTTCTTGATCTGCCTATCCAGGGCATCCACGTAGTTCTGGCCCCTATCCTCGCCGCAATCGCGTTTGTGCTGTGCCTGGGCCCACTTGTAGTAGCCGGAACGAGATACCTTCAAAGCCTGGCCATGCGCTTGATGCTGTAATTTGCCTTCTCCTGCCGTATTAATTCGAATCGTTCCGCTGTCGTTGCTTCGCAGCGAAGAAGGCTGTTGCTTTTGAGAAGAACTCGTTATCTATCCGAGCCTCAGCCAACTCACGGCGCAGCCTGGCCGCCTCAGCCCGATATTCCGGGGTATACTTACGGCGTGTTTGACTTATAATGAACATCTTCTCTGGCGGAGACAAGATCCGCACTGATCGGGTGTCCATTATTCGAGGGTAATCTCATTATGGGCTGTGTCTATGACGGTCATACTTACCAGTATAGGAGAGTTGTTTCCACCTTATGAGTAAGCCAAAGAAAAACAACTCTTAAACAACTCTGCCTCTGAATAGAGATAAACAATCACCTAAACCACTTATTTCACCAAGCCATAGCACATATGGGTAAGTAAAAAAACTTTCAACAACTCATAAACAACTATGTAAAATCTCGCATCAGCCTAGCTGTGACGGGCGTCCGCGCGTAAGGACAGGGCACCAATTACTAAGAAGATACCGGCGGCCAGGGCACCGCCACCGGCAGTACCCATAATTGCCTTGTCCCCAATGTCAGATACCAACGGCAGGGCAGCAGCCGAAAGGGTCACAATAATGCCCTCTAGCTTCCAGTCGCGGGCTACCGGGTTATCAGCCTGGGTGCGCATACCGGCAAGAAGCTTCAGAACCCCGGTCAAACCCAGCACGCCGGCGGCAATGAGAGTAAGCCACACTTCCCCGCGCGGGGCCACAAAAACTAACACGCCACCGGCAGCCTGAACCAGGGCCATAGAAGTAAAGGCCTGGGCTGTGCTGCTACTGCCCACCTGGTGCAGTCTGCAGGCGATGAAGTAGGAGGCTGCCGCATACCCCAGCAGGTAAAGCCCCAGCATGACGGTAATGACCCCCAGGGTCGGTTCCTGCCAGAAAACCGTGGTGAGACCAAAAGCCAGAAAAACTAGGGCTTGCACTAGGGTGGGGGCGGTCAGGGCAGGAGCAAGAAGAGGGTCATGAGGACGCGGGGGCGTAGCCTGCTGGCTACTGCTGGCCTGATCAGATTCGGGGTGTTGGGAATCAAAAGTCACCTCACCAGTCTAACCAGCCAGGCTGAAAGCCGCCGTGTAGCAGCGCCCCTCTTCTATAGGTCTATGCCGGTAGATGCTCCTTAAGTACCTGGCTCAAGGTGTCTAGGCCCTGGGCGAGCTTCCGGTTGCTGACCGCACCAAACCCTAGAACCAGCCCGTAGAGGCCCTCGCCGGTCTCTGCTCGGGAGGACCAGTAGTTTCCCAGGGGTGCTATCAGCACCCCGGCGGCTTGGGCTGCGCTCACCAGTTCTTCTTCCAAAGCTGCCCCGCAGGCGGCATCGACACCGGGCAGAGATATGACCGTGTGCAGGCCCCCGTCCATGGGTAGCACGCTTACGCCGGGTACCTCTTGTAAGGCGGTGAGAACCTGCTGACGGCGTCCTCGGTAGATCCGGCGCATGCGCGCCGTATGGCGGCGCACCCCACCTGCTGCTAAGAAAGCGGTCATAGCATCTTGTACCACTGATGACACCGGGTTACCCAAATCAGTACGGAGCTCTAGAAGGTCAGCTTGAACGTGTCTTGGGGCCACCACATACCCCAGACTTAAACCGGGTATCAGCATCTTGGCGAAAGACCCCAGGGTGACCACCCGGTCAGATGCCCAGCGGGCCGGGTGGGCTTCTGCTCCTCCAGGTAGAGGGGGGCGGTCAAGGGAGGCCAGGGCTGGTAGGGGGTCGCCCACATAGCGCAGTTCGGAGTCGTAATCGTCTTCAACGAGGAGGGCATCGTGGGTGCGTGCCCAGGCTAAAAGTTCTAGGCGTCGTGCCAGCGGCATAGAGGCCCCGAGCGGGTACTGGTGGCTGGGGGCTATAAGGACGATGTCCGGCCGCTGCGCTCCCGTTGGCAGGTAGGCGGGGTTAAGGCCCTGTTCATCAACCTGGATAGGTAGGATTTCATGACCGAAGGTCAGGGGTATGCGGTGCAAGGAGGGGTAGCCGGGGTTCTCCACTGCGATACGGAGCGGACGGTTACACACCCTACGCCGCAGAGCAGTAAGAAGCAGGCGGAACCCATCGCGAGTGCCAGCAGTTACCAACAGGTCATCAGGAGTGCGTAGCACCGACCGCATCAGCCGCAGATGCTCAGCTAACTGCACCCTCAGCTCATAGGAACCGGCAGGAGGGTAAGCGGCCCCGGGGGTAGCTGCCGCCTGCCGCCAGGCCGCCCGCCAGGCAGAACTTGCCACTAAAGAGGTGTCAGGGCTACCCGGGCGTAAATCAATACCTTCATCAGGGCCCGCGTGAGGGTGAACAGTATGCACTGCTGAGGTGTGTGCGGACGCCCGCCCACCTTCTCCGCTCACAATGGGCAGTTGTGCGGGGCTAGTCTCCCCCGCAAAGAGAGCTGGCGCAGAGAGCCCTGAGGCTCCCAAGGCGAGGTGGGCTGCGACGCGGGTGCCCCCGCGTCCGCTGGTTAAATAGCCTTCCCCCGCCAACTGTTCATAGGCAAAAACAACCGTTCCACGTGAAACATTCAGGCGCTCAGCCAGCGCACGAGTAGAGGGCAGGGGGTCACCGGCCAGCAAAAAACCGCCCAAGACCAAAGACCGAATTTGCTCAGCTACCTGCGAGGGCAAAGACCCCGGCGCCGACCGTGAGACGCTCACCGGCAACTGATCAAAGCGCGAATACTCCGCCACACTACACTCCCCTCACAAGGCTGCATTCTCTCCCGATACTAGCCCACCGGCGTCCACGCACCACTTTTAAGGCAACAAGAAGGGGTACCGGGCTGCTGGCGCCGGTACCCCTTTTCGCATCAGATTCTTCCCAAGGGATCTGACTAACCTACGTACTCCCAAACGCGTACGTAGTCAACTTCGATTGCACAATCTGCGGTGCTCTCAGCAAGACCACCCCAGTAGGCATTACCTGCCTGCATGCACAAACGAATATTGAATTCCTCACCAGCAGGCAGTGCGGCCTGGTAGCGAGAATCTTCTGACGAGACGAACAAGTATTCAACCCCGTCAAAGAAGAAGGTGATACCGGCCGGAGTCTTCTCAACTGCCCAGGTGTGGTATTCATCAGCAAGGTTCTGCCCCAGCACAGGAATCAGGGCGTTCTTCTTAGCCCTATTACCCTGCTGTTGACCGTAGTGAACAGTGCCCTCAGAACGGTTAGAGATATCAATGCTCTGCTTGCCAGAGGTATAACCGTAGGACTCGGAGATGTCGATTTCACCAAGAAGAGAGGTGTTGTTGGGGCGCATCCAGATACCACCCCAGGCACCAATGTGGGCGGGAGTAGAGGCCGGCTGCTTAGCACGGTATTCCAGGCGGAAACTCTCAGCAGAGAACTTACCCATGGTGTCAATGTAGCCGGTGGCCCACTGGCGTACCTTGCCATCCTTATAGGTGACAGGGGCAGCCAGTTTCTTCAACCAAATCTTGGTGGAAGAATCGCCCATGGTGACAGCTTCTTTGAGGTTAACACCGGAGTCATACCCCACGTAGGACTTATCGCGCACACGCCACTTAGCGCCGTCAATTGCACCATGGTTGAAGTCATCTTCGAAGATGAGCTCACCCCAGCCCTCAGCGGTCAAAGCGCCACGGTGCTCACCCCAGTTATCTGCCTTAGCCTGAGCCACAGTCACCAGGTGGGTGGAGGGGACGCTACGACCTGCGTACACACTGATACCGGTACCAGTACCGCGAGGAGTTGCCTGTAGAGGAATCTGGTTATCATCAAAAACCAGGCTTTCAAGGGCCTGACCGTTGACAATGACCTGGGCAACTAGGCGGGTAGCGCGCACCGACAGGGCTAGCTCGTAAGAAAAAGCCTGGTCAGTAGCGACACTGGCAAGAACCTTCTGGCCCAGAACAACGGTGCGGTTATTAATCACGCGCTCGATGTATAGGGTCATTGTGCCACTGTGAGCGATGGAGAGCATCGCGGTGTAGTAGTCACGACCGGTTGCTTTGCGGCGGGCAATAACGCGGGTGTATACGCTACCAGCGGCAGGACGCGAGGTGGTAAAGGTTGCTTCAACGAGGGCGTCAGAGGTTGTGGCGCCTAGGGGGGTGAAGAATTGAGCGTCAGTGAAAGCCTGGGCGAAGGGGGAGGTGTAGGTGACGTCTGCTAGGGGGGTAAAACGCAGGACGCCTAAGTCCAGGCCATTGCCGTTGAGTACAGTTCCGGTGTTTGCATGGGCTGCTTGGGTAGCAAGGGCCGTGGCTACAGCGGTTGCGGCGGTCAGGGAGAGAAAGTTGCGGCGGGATACAGAAAGCATGGTTTGGGTTCTCTTTCGTGTGTATTTGTTTGGGGCGGGAGACTCTTGGGAAGAGTCAGGGGTGGATTCGTGGGGAATCTGAGGTGAACCCTGGGCGGGTTCGCACAGCTCCTGGGGTGGAGCCTGTGAGCTTGGGGTGAGCTCTTCGTGGTTCGGTTGAAAACTTTATAGGACTTTTGGGGGACAAAACAAGGCAGTCTGGGGACAAAGCTGCTACTTTCCTCGTGAAGGAATTATATTCTCCCTTATCAAGGGTATCTTGTTTACCAAAAAAATTTTTTTACGGAAAATTTCAGGCTTGTCCCCATGCTTGAGTTTTTTGAGCAAATTAGCTCATTTTTTTCAAATATTTACAAGGAGATTGTCCCCTAAACCTCTTCACAATCTGGTCAGGCAGAAGCATATTCTTAGCGTTTGGGGGACAGAGCCTCAGGCAAAGGTTCCCGCCACCCCTCGCAAGAGAGTTCACACTAGACACAAGGGTAAATGTCAACGATTCACACAATGTTCACCACAGAAAAAAGGGAGCAAGCAAGAAACGTGTTGTCCCCCAAAGCGCCTCACCTGCGTCCGTCTCTTTCCCTGTGGTCTAAAAACTTTGTTCGAAACTGGCACTATTCTTAGACCACCCCGAGAGTGCACAGTGGAAACCATGACTAAAAACAAGACCACAGAAACCACCATCACCGGCTCCCCCCTCGTCAAGCGAGGCCTAGCCGACATGCTCAAGGGCGGCGTCATCATGGACGTCGTTACCCCCGAACAAGCCAAAATCGCAGAAGACGCCGGCGCAGTAGCCGTCATGGCCCTCGAACGCGTGCCCGCCGACATCCGCGCCCAGGGCGGCGTAGCCCGCATGAGCGACCCCGACATGATCGAAGGCATCATCGACGCCGTCTCCATCCCCGTCATGGCCAAGGCCCGCATCGGCCACTTTGTGGAAGCCCAGATCCTTGAGCACCTCAAGGTGGACTACATTGACGAGTCCGAGGTGCTCTCCCCCGCCGACTACGTCAACCACATCGACAAGCAGGCCTTCAAGGTACCCTTCGTCTGCGGTGCAACCAACCTAGGTGAGGCCCTGCGCCGTATCACCGAAGGCGCAGCCATGATTCGTTCCAAGGGTGAAGCTGGCACCGGTGACGTCTCTGAGGCCACCAAGCATATTCGCACCATCAAGACCCAGATTGCCGAGCTGCAGGCCCTGCACGCCACTGCCCCCGACCTGCTTTACGTCAAGGCTAAGGAACTGGCCGCCCCCTATGAGCTGGTACGCGAGGTTGCGGAGACTGGCAAGCTGCCGGTCGTCCTTTTTACCGCCGGTGGTGTAGCAACCCCGGCGGATGCGGCCATGATGATGCAGCTGGGTGCAGACGGCGTCTTCGTTGGCTCCGGCATTTTCAAGTCGGGCAACCCCGAGGCCCGCGCTAAGGCCATCGTTAAGGCCACCGCCTTCTACAACGACCCGGCTGCTGTTGCGGAGGCTTCCCGCGGGTTGGGCGAGGCCATGGTCGGTATCAACGTGGCAGACCTGCCCGCACCGCACCGCCTGGCAGAGCGCGGCTGGTAAGAATGGTTTTCCGCCCCGTTGTTGGTGTACTGGCTCTGCAAGGTGGGGTAGCTGAGCACGCCTCCTTACTAGAGAGCCTGGGAGCCCAGGTGGTTTTGGTCAAGCGCCCCGAGCAGCTGGAGGGCCTAGATGCCCTAGTGCTTCCTGGTGGGGAATCCACGACTATTGACCGGCTGACGAGGATTTTTGGCCTGCGCCAGCCTCTCATCGAGGCAATCTCAGGTGGCCTGCCCACCCTGGGCACCTGCGCCGGGCTGATTCTTCTGGCCCAGGAGATTGAGGACCCAGCCACCGGTCAACAAACCCTGGGCCTGCTCGATGTGACGGTGCGCCGCAACGCCTTTGGCTCCCAGGTTGACTCAGCAGAAACTGAGTTGACCTGGGGTGCCACCGGGGCGGGCGACACCGGTGAGCTTGCTGGTAGAGGCGAGCAGGTGCCGGTTAAGGCCGCCTTTATTCGCGCCCCTATTGTCACCCGGGTGGGGGCGGACGTCACCGCCCTAGCCCACCACGCTGGGCAGGTGGTGGGAGTGCAGCAGGGCCATATTCTGGGGATTTCTTTCCACCCAGAACTTACCGGTGACACTACCGTGCACCAGGCCCTGCTAAATCTGATATAAACAAGATGCAGATGAAATAAAAGAAATCCATTGCACTTATTTCACTTAATGCTAGAGTGGAGATACTACCTTCGCCGCCGAGATATGAAGGAGAATATCATGAGCGCATTAACGCTAGAAGGCTCAAGGACTATTGTGCCCACTCCGGCAACAGCCAGCGAAGCACGAAGCTTACTCGAAAAAATCGAAGGATCTGACAAGCTTTCAATTACTGTGAAAGTTTCAGGTGCCAGAGCAGAGGAAATTGGCTCAGAACTACTTCATACCCTAAAAACTGCCCTTGCAATCATCGGGAGCGGTCAAAAGGTAGAGATCACAGCTCTCCCCCAGGACCTTACCACCACTGTAGCGGCTAAGCGTATTGGAATATCCCGACCCACTTTGATGAAACTTATTAGAGAAGGAAAGGTTCCTGCCCATAAAGTAGGTTCGCACTTCAGATTTCGCACTGAAGATGTAGATGCCTACAGAGTAGCTCTGCTTAAAGAACAGACTGAAAAACAGGAACAAGCTTTTAACGAGTTACGCAACCTGGAGCTAGATTTAGGGCTGACCAACGCTATTTAAACGAGCGTGATAGCCACCTATAAGCATCGTTACTCACGGTGGGTAAACTATCTTTCTATGAGTAACGATGTTTATAAAGTAGTGGTAGATGCCAATCTACTTCTTAGCACTACCTTGCGGGACTGGGTACTCATGCCCTGCTACGAATCAGGCAGTCAGTTCTATCAGGTAGTCACCTCACAGAGTATTCTTGATGAGTTTGGTTACCACTGGCGTAAGGATCATGCGGATGTTGATGATCATGTACGGCAGAAAATCGTTGAGCGCATCAAACAATGTCTCGTAGTGGTTGAGGGCTACCCCGTAACAACCCCGCTCGGATACCCCGATAAAGATGATTCACATGTCCACTCAGCAGCGGTGCACTCTCACGCTAATGCTCTCATTACGGACGACAAGAAGTTGCTCAACTTTGCCCAGACAGAAGAGGGTGAAGATCAACTACCTTATGAAACTATGAGCTGTGATGATTTTCTGATGCAGCTTACTGACTACGCACCCCGCGAATTTTTCGCAGCTATCTACCTAAAGCAAGAGAAATACTGGGAGCGTCAGAAAGGCTCTCGCACACTTCCCGAACAGCTGGAAGCAGCAGGGGCGCACCAGTTTGCTACTTATCTAAAACAGCATATTATCCATACGCTCCCCTAGAAAAGCCGCTTCGACCCCAGGAAACTACACCGGGAGGTTAGAAGCGTCCGCCTCCACCGCCGCCGCTAAAGCCCCCGCCACCACCGAAGGACGAGCCGCCCGAGAAGCTACCCCCTGATGCCCCCAAATTTTCCGGCACGTGATTGCTGCCCGAGTAGAGGTGGGGCATGGTCGCGTAGAGGGGTAGCCAAGTGTTAAAGGTGGGGGCGTAGCGGGTGTAGGTCTCCTTGTTCTCCGCTTCCTGCTCAGCGAGCTCGGCCTCGCGCTGGTCGGGGTCTGACGGGGCGGTGCGGTTGGCGTAGCGGTATTTGATGTAGTCACGGCGCATATAGTCGGGAATACTCAGGCCGGGGTTTTCTTCTTTAGCGCGGCGCATCTCGTCCTCAGCAGCCCGCTTGACCTTGCGGTAGTCACGGAAAACCCACCCGACGATAATTGCTGCAACAGCGCCCAGGGTTCCCAGGACGCCCCACAGGATTAGGTTGCTATCTGCGCTCTCGGTTTCTGCGGCGGCATAGATTTCGTCGATGGTGGTCTCTAGACCGGCGGCGTAGTTGCCATCGGTAAGGTAGGGGCCCAGGACGTCGTTGGCGATAGTTTCTGCCTCAGAATCACTGATGTAGTCCCCAGCACCGTCGGCAACCGCGATGAAGGTTTCACGGCCCTCCATATCGATGACCAGCACAGCCCCGTTGTCTTTACCCTGGTCGCCGACGCCCCAGGCGTTGCCCAGGTCAGTGGCGTAGTCGGGCAGGTCGCCGGGGCTTTGGTCGGTGGTATAGATAGCGAAGCGGGCGCGGTCGGTGCCCCGGTTTTTCTGGTCGATGAGATCGTTGAGGGTGTTCTCTTCGGCGTCGGTAAGCAGGTTGGCATCGTCGCGAATGTTGCCGGACGCTGGCGCAGCAGGTAGGTCTGCTGCTTCGGCTGCCACCATGGTCAGGGGTGCAAGGGCAAGGACGCCCGCCGCCGCTACCGCGGGCAGGGCGGCGAGCCTGCGGGGCGGCTTCTTGTTCTGGATCCGGGGGTTTGTGATGTCGGCCTGAGGGTTCACGGCTGCGTCCTTTCTGGCATCGGGTAACAGGCTTCTTTACCCGCTCTTACCGACAGCTTAACAAGCCTGCTGATAAAAGAACTCCCCCGGCAGAATGATTCTCTAATCCCTAGAAGGTACTCAGCCCCGTTGCCTCCTGGGCGCGGTAGGCCAGGGTTTGCAGGGTGGATTTTAGGACGCCCCCACCCGCCTTGGCTGCGTAGGGCAGGGTGAAGGTGGTTTGGGCGCCGTCTACCGGTTCGTTATTCCAGATTAGGGACCAGTAGGCAGAGAACTCCTGGGCCAGGGCGGAGTCACCCGCAGTGCGCACCCGCAGACTGGTTTCTAGGTTGTAATTACAAATATTTCGGCGGGTGAAATTACCCGACCCGCCCAGGAGCTCAAAGCTGCCAGAATCTGCCGGGGCGGGAGCGTCCGCCCCTCGGTGAAGCGCCAGATACTTGGGGTGGAACTGCTCGCCCCCTGTGGCGTACCAGCGCACCTGAACCCCGGCGCGTACCAGCTCTCGCGCAACGGGCAGGGCGGGCAGGCCGGTTTTTGTGCGGCCGAAGGCGTCAATGTTGAGGTCGAGCACCACCTGCACCGAAGCGCCACGAGCTGCGGCAGCCTTAAGCCCGGCAATGACAGCGCGTTCCGATAGATAGAACATACCCAGGCAGACCCTGTCCCCCGCACCGGCACCAGCCAGCAGGTCATCCACCACAGCACCAGTGACCCGCAGACCCAGGTTGGAGTTAGGCGCAGAGGCGTCGTGCGGGTTGGCAGACGCCACCACAGCCTCGGCCTCAGACAGGGCCACCTTGCGGTGGTTGGCCTTGAAGTTAAAGAGCCTGGCGTAGGCATTGGCAGAGACGCGCGGCCCGCCCAGTGCCAGGGCATTGGGCAGTACGGCGGGGAGCTCCGGCAGGTGCGCCAGGGCCGCCCGGTAGAAGCCGGAGTAGGCGGGGTTGGAGTCGCGCAGGGCCTCTAGCCGGGTTTCAACCACCTGCACCCCGGCGGCCCGCAGTCGCTCTAGATGAGGCAGGGAGTAGCTGCCGTAGAAGGTGTTGATGGGGTCGGTGATGAGCACGATGGGCATATCGGGGGCGGCGGCCCGCTTGGCAAGAAGGGCCTCGGTGAGGCGCTGGGAGAGGGCCGGGTAGGTGCGCCCGCTGGAGCGGTCATAGTCGCTGTTGAAGAGGAACATATCGAGCACCAAGAAGCTTGTAGCCCGCTCAATGACCCCCTCAACAGCGGTGAAAATCTGCTGGTCAGACCAGCTTTCACCGGCGGCCGTGTAGGTGAGGTCTGCCAACAGCTCTACCTGCCCGCTTCGCCAGGGCCCGGTAACACCCAGGCCAGCTGGCAGGGGTTTGTAGCGGTGATAGAGGACGGACGCGGCTGCGGCAGCACCGCAGGCCAGAGCGGCAAAGGCGAGGGGGCGGGGCAGTGTGCTCATGCCTATAATCTACCTAGACAGCTATTTCTTATCTCACACACCCACCGCTTGCCGATATTTTTTACAAGTGTAAACTTTACATCTGTAAGAAAAAATTGTTGGTAGAGGATACCCGCTATGACCCCCACCCTGGCACCCGCCGCAGAGGACGCCCGCGCCGCCGACCCGCGTCCGGCCCGCTCTCGCGCAGCCCTCATCGACGCCGCCATCGAGGCCCTGGCTACCAGCGACCCAGGCAATCTCAGCGTCACAACCCTGGTCAAGACCGCAGGGGTCAGCCGCCCCACCTTCTACCAGCACTTCGCCGACGTGCACGAGCTCATTCACGCCGCGGCCCTCACCAAACTCAGCGCCGCCTTCGACGCGTTACTGCCCGCCAATCCCACCGCGTCCGTCGCTGTCTTTACCAGCGAGGTCAGCACCAACCTGCTCAAACAGCTGCAGGCCGACGCGGATTTCTACCGCAATGTGCTGGCCATCTCGGGCAACTCCTCCCTGGTCGCCGAGCTCATCGACTTCCTCAGCCACCGTTTTCTCAGCCGACCGGCCGTTGCCGAACGTTTCATCGCCAAGAACCCATATCTGACCAGCGACTACGTCCAGTTCGTTGCCGCCGGGGTCGCCTGGCTGGCCGTCCGCTGGCTGGCCACCGACTTCACCGGCGAAAACACCGCAGAAGCCACCGGCGAACACCTTGCCCACATGATGCAAGCCGTGATTTCCTAACCCGAGAAACAGACTTTTCACGATCCCAACAACCCGAAAGTAGGTGAGATCCCGTGCCCTCAACACGCGCTAAACGTCCCAAGCTGCACCCGCATCGCTTCAGCCCCATGAAGTACCTGGTGCTGCTGGCCGTCATTATCATCCCCTCGATCTACGCAGGCATTCTAACCTGGGCTAACTATGACCCCACGGGCACCATCGACGCCGTTCCGGCTGCCATTGTGAACGAAGATTCACCGGCAACCACAGCCACCGGCAGCACCCTTAACCTGGGCCAAGACCTCACCGATGAACTTCTGAGCAACGACAGTAAACAGAATTTTGACTGGTCGACCATGAGCGCCGAAGAAGCGCAGACCAAGCTCAAAAACGGTGACATCCAGGCTGTTTTGACGATTCCGTCTGACTTCTCTGCGAACGTCGCGTCAGTGTCTGAAAACGACGCGGCGGCAGCCCAGACCGCCAAGCTGACCATCACCACCAATGACGGCTCCAACATCATCTCGGGCAATATCGCGAGCTCCCTGGGCACGGCGGTTGCCGACACCCTGGCCAGCCAGGTGTCCACCGAGTACCTCAACAACATCTACGCGGGCTTCACCGATATCCACGACTCCCTGGGGCAGGCAGCGGACGGCGCCAGCCAGCTCGCTGACGGCTCCACCAGCGCCAAGGAAGGCTCCGACGAGCTCGTGGTGGGCCTGACCGATTTGAAGTCCGGTACGAGCGAGTTGAGCTCGGGCGCAGCCTCTTTGGCGGACGGTGCGACCCAGGTTAATGACGGCGCAACCTCCCTCGCCTCGGGCGCAGCGTCCCTGTCGGACGGCGCAACCCAGGTCAACGACGGAGCCTCATCCCTCGCATCCGGCGCAACCCAGGTCAACGACGGAGCCTCATCCC
>NZ_JBPPUO010000019.1:0-15202 GCF_053544675.1 Rothia sp. 32237D007AR
GGGTTGTATGGGCGGGTGTTTGCGGTGGTGCGGGGGTTGGTGTTTTTGGCTGCGGGTGGGACTTTTGAATAAGCCTCTACATATCAGTTCTTACTAAAGAGTAAAACCCGCCACCCAAAAATAAAATACCTAGGGGCCCTAGGGCAAATAGGTAGTAGTCCATCCAATAGGGGTCTTTGGTGAGGGCGTAGGTGCGGTTTTTTCCTGCACCGAGCAGCGCCCAGCCACCAATCCCGATGAAAGCCATTACAAGTAGTCCTACTTCTGTTGCGGTAATTATTGGAACACTCATCAGGATTCCTTACTTTATAAATTTGCCATACAGGCCACCGAATAAGTCGGCAAATCTGTCATCAAAGTTCAACTTCTTAGCCCCTTCTTCTCCAGCCCAGCCGCCGATCATGCCACCGGCAATACCACCGATCACACCGCCGATAGCGGTGCCTGCACCAGGGAACGACCGATCCTAGCACGGCCCCTAAAGCGGCGCCCCTAGCAGCACCAGCAGCAAACCCAGATACCGTTGTAGCCGCACTCGCACCTACCGCACGGGCTCGCTTTCCCCTCCGAAGAGGGTAGCAATTAATTAACTCAAATTTGTGTTGATAGCATCTTTTGGCATGAAAAAACCCGCTCCTCCTAGCTCTCACTAGGGGAAACGGGTTTTTCTTCGCTGTGCGCAAGGGGGGACTTGAACCCCCACGATCTTGCGATCACTGGCACCTGAAGCCAGCGCGTCTGCCAATTCCGCCACTTGCGCATTATTCATTTTTTACCGTTGCTGAATGAGCAACGAAGATAACTATACACAGCCTGTTAAGAAATTGTCCAACCAAAAGTAAGTGCTATCAGCCACACCTGAGCCTGTGGGGTGGTAAGAAAGCGGTGATAAACAAGGCGCAAACGTCCGCCCACCGCCAGAAAAACCGTGCAATAGCAGGGGTTTGTCAGGTTTCCCCGGGGAGTTTTTACGGTTATCCACTAGACTAGAAGCTTAGGCTGTGCGCATACCCTGCGCAGCGAATCAGCTCGAGCACCCGCACAACACCGCGCGGTGCGCCCGTAGTTTTGTGTTGAAGGAGGCAAGCATGGGGTTCATCGACAGACTTGAACAGGGCCTAGAGAAGGCCGTGCGTGGCACCTTCAGCAAGGGCGGCACTTTTGAGCCGGTAGACATCGCCAACCGCCTACGCACCGACATGGACAAGAAGGCCTTCTCCGTCTCATCCGGGCGCACTATCGCCCCCAACAATTTCACAATTGAGTTCTCTGCCCCCGACTTTTCACGAGCCCAACAATGGGGTGTGCCCCTAGCTGAAGAGCTCTGCGACGTGGTGATTCGTCACGCCCGCGACCAGGGTTACTCCCTGCGCGGGGCTGTGCGCGTCACCTTCTCTCTCAACGACCAGCTAGAGCCAGGCACCTTCGATATCACCAGTGCCGTCAAGAAAATGCAGGCCCCTCAGGGCGACCCAGCCCCGGCCCATAGGGCAGCAGGTGCCCACCCGGCTTCCGCACCGCAGCAGGTGCCCACCCGCATCACCCGCCCGTCCATTCCCCCACGCACCGAACCCGTCCCCGCCCACCAACTGCCCCAGCGCACCCGCACCGCACCCGCACCGCAGGTGGTACTCGACATCAACGGCGAGCGCGTAGTAGTGCGCGACCTACCTGTCACCTTGGGGCGCGGGTCCACCGCAGATATCACTGTTGAAGATACGGGTGTCTCCCGCCGCCACCTGGACATCGTGCAGCAAGATGGCACCTACCTGGCAGTTGATTTGGGGTCCACGAACGGTTCTTACCTTGATGGTCAGCGCCTGCACGGTCGTGCTGAGCTGCGCAATGGTTCTGTGATTGAGATGGGCCGGGCCCGTATTGTTTTCCGTCTAATGGTTCCTAAGGGGTAGCTTGTGGCATCTGAAATTACCGTGACGGTTTTACGTTTTGCTTTCTTAGGCCTCTTGTGGCTGTTTATTTTTATGGTTCTTGCCGCTTCGCGCCGTGATTTGGGTGTGGGCCGCAATATTCGTACTGCGCGGGCGCAGTTTGAGGATGCTCTTGTTGATGCGCCGGCTGCTCCTGCAACTCCCGCGCACCCGGCACCGGCGCCTACCCCACCGGCTCGTCCTTCTTTGCTGACCATTGTGGATGGTGCCCAGGCTGGGGCTACTATGCGCCTGGGTAATACGCCGGTGACGATTGGCCGTGCCACCGATATTGAGGTGTCTTTGCAAGATGACTACGCTTCAGGCCGTCATGCCCGCCTCTTCCCGCAGGGGTCGCGTTGGTTCCTTGAAGATATGGGGTCGACCAACGGCACTTTTGTGGGCGATACCCGTTTGACACGCGCTACCCCGGTTGAGGCTGGCCAGCCTTTCCGGGTGGGGCGCACGACTATGCAGCTGAAAGCTTAGTGCATGAGTATCGCTTTTCGTTTTGCAGCCCGCTCCGATGTGGGGCGAGTGCGCTCTAAGAACGATGATTCGGGCTATGCGGGCCATTACCTGGCGGTTGTTGCCGATGGTATGGGCGGGCATGTGGGTGGCGATGTTGCCTCGGCGACCACGGTGCTTGATTTGGCTCCTCTTGACCGTGCCGGTTTTGAGGGGAACGCCGGGGTGTATTTGGCTGATGAGATTGTGAATGCCAATATCATCATGAATGAGCTGGTGGCCTTGAACCCGCGTTTGGCGGGTATGGGTACCACCTGCACGGCTTTGCTGATTGATGGGGATTGTATTGAGATGGCCCATATTGGTGATTCTCGTGCCTACCGTCTGCGTGATGGTGTTTTTGAGCAGGTCACCACGGATCATACTTTTGTGCAGCGCCTGCTGCAGGAGGGGCGGATTACCCCTGAGGAGGCTGAGGCGCACCCGCACAAGAACGTGATTATGCGCGTGTTGGGTGATGTGGATGCTTCCCCTGAGCTTGAGTTGCGCACTCTTGATGCTGTGGTGGGTGAGAAGTGGGTGCTCAGCTCTGATGGCTTGGACGCTGTGGTGCAGGTAGCCGAGATTGAGGCGGTCATGCGCTCCACCGGCGACCTGCAACAGGTGGTCGATATTCTGACCGATATGACCCTGGAACGCGGCGCCCCCGACAACGTGACCGTGGTGGCTCTGCAGGTCATTAGCGAGGACTCCCTATCTGCGGCGATTACCGCCCCGCAGCCGATTATTCCGGTGCGTAAGTACGGTAAGGACGGCGAGCTGGTGGGGGTTTACCCCACCGTGGAGCAGGAGGCCGCTGAGCCTGCCTCCAGCGACAGTGAGGCAGAGGGGGCGGACGCCGGTGAGCCGGTAGACGAGGACGGCGAGCACCGCGCCCCCTGGCGCCGCCGCATGCCCCAGCACGCCAAGATGCGTAACGCCCTGCGCCACGGCAAGTGGCGCGGCGAGTCCTTCACCGACGGCGTGCTCAACACCATGACGGTTAAGGCCGGGGTGGACGCCGCTACCGCCACCACCGGTGACGGTGAGGACGAGCCGACCCCGGCATCCGTCCTGCGTCAGGAGCTCTCGGAACGACCCCACGACCTAGTGGGAGCTGCCGCTAACGCAACCCAGACCGGCATGATTCCGGCGGTGACAGCCCGCACGGCCCAGAACATCTGCACTCTCTCGCAACAGCAGGCCACCCAGACCCTGGAACCCGCTGAGCTGCCCGAGGAATACCGGGTTGCCCTGAGCAACGAGGTAGCACCGTCGCCCCACCGCTGGCCCATGCGGGTCTTCGTGGTGGCCCTGACCCTGGCGGTTCTCGCGGCGAGCGCCTGGAGCTTCTTCTCGTGGACCAAAACCCAGTACTACGTGGGTGTTAAGGACGACCACGTGACGGTGTTCAACGGCATCAACCAGTCCCTGGGGCCGGTAAGCCTGAACAGTGTGGTGGAAGAGACCGATATTGAGGTCAGCTCCCTGCCGGAGTTCTCCCAGTCGCTTCTGCGCAGCACTATCACCGCCACTAGCCAGGACGAGGCTGAGCAGATCGTGCAGAACCTGCGCGACCAGCTACCGGCTACGGTCACGCCGGGAACCGTCACCACGGCGGAACCCACCCCGAGCGCCTCTGCCAGTGCCTCGGGTGAGCCGAGCCCGGCGTCCGAAACCAGCCCAACACCCGATACCAGCACAACTACCCAGGGAGGTAACTAGTGAGCGCTTCATCTGCCGCACCTGCGGTTGAGCTGCCCCGCTCCCGCCGACTGACCGAACTGGTACTCACCGTGCTCGCGGTGTTGCTCTGCCCTGCCGCCATGTACCTGGTAGACCCCGAAGCGGCCCTGGAAAACCGCATGTGGGTGCAGGCTCTTACCGTTCAGGGTGTGGGCGCCCTGGTACTGCATGCCGTTATGTATATGCGGGCCCGCTACGCCGACCCCTTTATTCTGCCGATTGCTGTGGCTCTCAACGGGCTGGGTCTAGCCATGATCTACCGTATCGACCTGACCACCACCGCTAACGCGGGGGCAGCCCAGCTCATGTGGACCGGCGTAGCCATGATTGCTTCAGCCGTGGTGCTCTTCTTCCTACGCGACCACCGGGTACTGCGGAAGGTCACCTATATCTCTCTGGCTGCCTCGATTGTGCTGCTCCTGCTGCCGCTGCTACCGGTCATCGGTACCGAAATTAACGGTGCCCGCATCTGGATTTCACTCGGCGGCCGTACTTTCCAGCCCGGTGAAGTCGCCAAGATTACCCTGGCTATCTTCTTCGCCGGTTATCTCTCAACCCACCGCGACCTGATTATGTTGGCCGGTAAGCGTATCGGCCCGGTACGCCTGCCCCGCTTCAAAGACCTGGCCCCCATGTTTATCGCCTGGTTTGTCTCGCTAGCGGTGCTGGTTTTCCAGCGCGATTTGGGCTCGGCTATCCTCTTCTTCGGCATCTTCCTGGCCATGCTCTTCCTAGCGACCGGAAGCCTCACCTGGGTTGCCCTGGGCCTGCTCTTTGTAGCCGCCGGCGGCGTGCTGGCCTACAACTACATCCCCCACGTCTACTACCGCATCAACTCCTGGGTGCACGCTTTTGACCCTGAAATCTACAACCAGCCCCTGGGTGGCTCGGGTCAGATCGTGCAGGGCCTCTTCGGCTTGGCCTCTGGCGGCCTGTTCGGACGCGGCTGGGGCAACGGACGCCCCGACCTCGTCTCGTATTCCAACTCAGACATGATTATCACCGCCCTCGGTGAAGAGCTGGGCCTGCTGGGTCTGGGAGCGATTCTTATGCTCTTCCTGCTGCTGGTCTCCCGCGGTTTCCGTGCGGCCCTGGGCACCCGTGATGCCTTCGGTAAGCTCCTAGCTGCCGGTTTCTCAGCCCTCATCGTGATTCAGCTCTTCGTGGTCATTGGCGGCGTCACCCGCCTAATCCCTCTGACGGGCCTCACCACCCCCTTCATGTCCGCCGGTGGCTCCTCCCTACTCTCAAACTGGGTCATCGTAGCCATCCTGCTCGCTATCTCCCACACCGCCCGTGCCCCGCACGTGGTAGAAGAGTTCGACGAAGCAGACAGCATCGACTACGAGGGCTACGAGCCCGAGGGGGCCACGTCCGTCATCTCTAGAATTACCGAAACCAACCGTTCAGGAGGTGCTCGCGGTGAATAAAGCTATCCGCCGGGCATGGATCGCTGCGGCCTGCGTCTTCGTGATGCTGCTGGGCACCCTGACCTATATCCAATTCTTCGACGCTAAAAACCTGCAGGCCAACGCCTGGAACTCCCGCACCCTCTACGAAAGCTACGGCTCCCAGCGCGGGTCCATTGTGGTTGACGGCGTAGAAATTGCCTCGTCCGTAGAATCAAACGACGGCTACGCCTTCCAGCGCACCTACTCCCAGCCCGAGCTCTACGCGGGGCTCACCGGATACTTTTCATCCATCTACGGGGCAACCGGCCTGGAATCTGCCATGAACGACCAGCTGTCGGGCAACTCCGACGCCCAGTTCTACGACCGCCTGGCCCAGATGTTCACCGGCAACACCGCCCAGGGGGCCAGCGTTGAGCTGACCATCGACAGCGAGCTCCAGCAGCTGGCCTACAACCTGCTGGACGGCTACAAGGGCTCTATCGTGGCCCTCGACCCCAAGACCGGCGAAATCCTGGCTATGGTGTCCACCCCCTCCTACGACCCCAACACCCTCTCGTCCCACAACGCCGAATCGGTGCTGGCCCAGTACGCGGCCCTCAATGAGGACGCCAACCACCCGCTCTACAACCGCGCTATTGCGGGCGACACCTATGCCCCGGGCTCACCCTTCAAAATCATTGACGCCGTAGCCGCCCTCGAATCGGGTAAATACAATGCAGACTCGGTGATTCCCAACCCGCAGAACCTGACCCTGCCGAACACCACCGTCACCCTGCCCAACTACACCGGCGGCCAGTGCTCAACCCGCACGTCCGCCACCATCGAGTGGGCCCTGGCGCAGTCCTGCAACACCCCCTTTGCCCAGATTGCCATGGACCTGGGTGAAGAAACCATCGCCCAGACCGCCAGCAACTTTGGCTACGGGCAAGACCTCCAGATTCCCCTGACCGTGTCACAGTCGGTCTTCCCGACCAACATGGAAGACAGCCAGCTAGCACAGGCGTCTATTGGTCAGTACGATGTGAAGACCACCCCTTTGCAGGTTGCCATGATGAGCGCAGCTATCGCGAACGACGGTGTGCAGATGAAACCCAACCTGATTAGGTCGGTTAAGTCTCACAATCTCAGCTCGCTGTACGAGTTCTCAGCTGAGGAGCTACGACGCTCCACCTCAGCCGATATCGCTAACCAGGTAACAGAGTGGATGGTAAACGGCGTGAGCAACGGTATCGCCTCGGGCGCCGCGGTGAGCGGGGTCCAGGTGGCCGGTAAGACCGGTACCGCTGAAATTGGGGACACGGGGTTGAATAACTCCTGGTTCACCGGTTTCGCTCCGGCTGACGACCCGCAGGTAGCTATCGCGGTAGTCTATGAAGGTGTAGACGTCACAACAGGGGCGCAGCTTGCTGCTCCCGCAGGTAAACAACTTTTTGAGGCGGTGTTGAACAAGTGAGGCCTTCGGTAGATGTGACTCTTGGTGGTCGCTACACCCTGACCGAGCGTATCGCGATTGGCGGTATGGGCGAGGTGTGGAAGGCGCGCGATAAGGTCTTGGGCCGTACCGTCGCCGTAAAGATTCTGAAAGAGGAATATACGGGCGACCCCGGCTTCCTGGAGCGTTTCCGCGCCGAGGCCCGCCACACCGCCCTGCTCAACCACCCCGGCGTCGCCAACGTCTTTGACTACGGTGAAGAGGACGGCTCTGCCTACCTGGTCATGGAGCTCGTGCCCGGGGAGCCGCTGTCTAACATCATTGAGCGCGACAAGCAGCTACCTGCTGACCGCATTCTCAACATCATGGCGCAGACCGCCCGCGCCCTGGCAGCCGCCCACGCCCAGGGTCTCGTGCACCGCGACGTGAAGCCCGGCAACCTGATTATCACTCCGGACGAGCGAGTGAAGGTCACCGACTTCGGTATCGCCCGCCTCGCTGATCAGGTGCCTTTGACTGCTACCGGTCAGGTGATGGGCACCGCCCAGTACCTGGCCCCGGAGCAGGCTACCGGCCAGCAGGCCACTCCCTCTTCCGATATGTATTCTCTGGGCATTATCGGTTATGAGTGTCTAGCGGGTAAGCGCCCCTTCACTGGCGAGTCGCAGATTGCTATCGCTTTGGCTCAGGTGAATGACCCCCCACCGCCCCTGCCTAAGGACGTTCCTGCCCCAGCAGCAGCGCTTATTATGTGTTTGCTCTCCAAAGATCCTGCTGACCGCCCTGAGACGGCGACCGCTCTGGCGTCTGCTATTGACGCTATCCGCCGCCGTGATATCCCGGCAGCGATTAAGGCTGTACCGCCTCTGGGTAAGTTCTTACCTCAAGGGGCAGAGACCCAGGCTACTCAGGTGATGACGGCGGCTACCACTGTAGCTCCTGTAGCTACACGCTTTGGTTCAGGGGCACGCTATGAACCTGAGCCCACTACCGCTCGTGTACCCAATACTCCCTCTGTGGCAGCAGCCCCAGCGGCTAAAGCTTCGGATAAGAAGAAGAATCCTTGGGGTTGGGTGTCCTTGGTGCTTGCCTTACTGTTGATTGCTGCGGTTGTCTGGTTTATCTTAGCTGGTAGCAACCGCCCCAGCGGCCCTGGCCAAGTGCCTCCCACCGCGTCGGGCACTGTCTCAACGGTGAGTACCCCGCCTACCTCTAGCGCTAGTGAGACTAGCGCCCAGAAAACCCGGGTAGAGATTAATTCTGCCGCTTTCGAGGGGCGCTCTCTTGATACGGTGGTCAATGAGCTCACTGCTATGGGCTTCTCAACCCGCACCACTGGCGTCACCTCGGATTCTCCTGTAGATACTGTGCTTTCTGTATCGCCTACTGGCAGTGTAGAAGTGGGAGAAACCATTACCGTGCAGTACTCCACTGGCCCCAAATCAGTGACCCTACCCAGTAATCTGGAGGGTACAAACTCTGAAGAGGCCATTAATGCGATTACTGCCCTGGGCGTTAACGTACAGATACACTTTGAAGAAAGCAGTAGCGCCCGTGAGGGGACGGTACTACGTACTAGCCCCACTTCGGGCTCACGCGTTGAAGTAGGGAGCAACGTAGATGTCTACGTTGCTAAGGCCCCCGCAGCGAGCGCGTCGGAAACAACGTCACCGAGTCCTTCAGCATCACAGTCAGATACCGCCTCAGAAGCAGCCTCACCGAGTGCTGATTCGACTGGCAACTAAAACTCCACCGGAAATGATGGGTGAATACATGGACCAGCAGGTTCCTGAAACTATCGATCAGCGTTATGAGGTCGGGGCCCTTATTGGCTCTGGCGCTATGGCGACCGTCTATGAGGCGGTTGATACCCGCCTGGGCCGCAAGGTTGCGCTGAAGGTTTTACGTGTTGAGCATGCTCAGGACGTCATCTTCCGCGCTCGTTTTCAGCGCGAGGCAGAGGCCGTGGCGGCTCTTAACCACCGCTCTATCGTGGGTGTCTATGACACCGGTTCTTTCGATATCCAGGTGGGTAGTTCTGAGGTTTCTGTGCCTTTCATGGTCATGGAGCTGGTGCAGGGCACCACCTTGCGTGAGGCCATGTCTCGTGGTGAGGTTGATCAGGCCCAGGCTCTAGCTTACGGCGTGCAGATTCTTGAGGCGCTTGACTATAGCCATAGCGCAGGTATTGTGCACCGCGATATTAAGCCTGCTAACGTCATGATTCTTCCTCAGACTGCGGAGGATCGTGAGCTGGGTGAGCCGGGTCAGGTTAAGGTCATGGATTTCGGTATTGCTCGCGCCGCTGAAGGAGCCGGTGATGCTCTGACTAAAGCTAATACTGTCATTGGCACTGCCCGCTATATTTCTCCTGAGCAGGCTCGTGGTGAGACTGTTGATGCCCGTAGCGATGTCTATTCAGCTGCCTGCCTTGTGTATGAGATGTTGGCGGGGCGTTCCCCCTTTGACGCTCCGACGAATGTTGAGCTGGCCGGTAAGCATCTGAGTGAGATTCCTCAGCCTCCTAGTGCTTTTGCGTCTGAAGAGATTTCTCCTGCTCTTGATGCTGCGGTTCTTAAGGGTCTGGCGAAGAACCCTGCTGGTCGTTATCAGAGCGCTGGTGAGTTTGCAGAGGCCCTTAAAGATACTCAAAGCAGCATAAATGCTGGTGAGGGTCAGGATTCGACCGAGGCGACTACTGTCTTTAGTGCGGCTGCAGTTCCCGCAGGTCTTGCAGCTGGTGCTGTAGCTGCTGGTTCGCAGGAAACTGAAGAAGCTGGTCTGGGTAGTTTCTTTGATAATGCTCAGTCTGAGTACACCGATGAGGAACTCTACGGTTATGGCTATGGTCAGGACCCTGCTAAGGCCCGTAAGAAGCGCCGCCGTAGCGCCTGGGGCAAGGCTCTTACTACCTTGTTGATTCTTCTGCTGGCTGCATTCGGTGTGAGCTCTGTGCTTTATTATCAGGCCAAGCTCAATGAGGTTCCTGTCCATGTGATTCCTGCGGTTCAGGGCTTGTCGAAGGAAGAAGCTGAGACCCAGCTGCGCAACCTGAACTTTATGCTCAAGTTCGAAGAGGAGCATTCTGACACTGTAGCCAAGGGTTCGGTTGTTAAGACTTCCCCTGTGACTGGTCTTGAGGCTGAGGAGGGCAGTGAGGTTATTGTGACGGTGTCCTTAGGCCCTGCTGTTCTCACTGTTCCCGCTAATCTTGAGGGGCAGAGCGAGCAGTATGTGCGTGAGACTCTCACCAGCGCAGGCTTTGTGCCCGGACGTACGACCACGGTCAATAGCCCCACCGTGCCCGCTGGCATGGTGGTTGGGGTTTCCCCTGGCTCGGGTCAGCAGGCTGATGCTGGTGCGACGGTCAATATTATTCTCTCTAACGGCAAGGTTGAGGTTCCTAGCCTGATTGGGTTGAACCGTGATGCTGCTATTGCAGCGCTAACTGCTTCAGATACCCTTTTGAGCACTAACATCGAAACTGTTACCACGACTGCTCAGCCTGCGGGAACTGTTATTTCGCAGAGTGCTACTGCCGGCTCACTCATTGAGCAAGGGTCGACTGTGACCATTCGTGTGGCAGTTGCTCCGACTCCTACCGTTGCTCCTTCTGCTACGGTATCGGCTCCGGCTCCTCAGCCGACTTCCCAGCCTACTCAGGCACCTCAGCCGACTACTCCGCCTGCTCAGGCCACTCCGAGCGCAGCTGCAACGGCAAGCGCAAATAACAATAATGGCTAGGTTTAGCTAGCCGATAGTAAAGCCGCCCTCCCCGGTTTTGGGGAGGGCGGCTTTGTCTTAAGGGGTACCAGGGGACTCAGTGGACGCTGGCTGTTAGGCGGCTGGTTCGATGAGGGGTGAGAGGGTGGCGCCTAAAGCTGCGGCACCTTTGAGGCCGACTTCTTCTAGCCAGTTGCCGAGCATGAGGTAGCCGCCTTCGGTGAGCACTGATTCGGGGTGAAATTGCACCCCGTGTAGGGGGGCGGTTATGTGGCGTAGGCCCATGATGATGCCCTGATCGGTGGTGGAGGTTACCTCTAGCTCAGCAGGGAGAGTTTCAGGGTCTACAGCGAGGGAGTGGTAGCGGGTGGCGGTGAAGGGGCTGGGGAGGCTCTTGAAGACGGACTGGCCGGTGTGCACCAGTTCTGAGGTTTTGCCGTGCATGAGTTCAGGGGCGTGGCCTACTACGGCTCCAAAGGCTTCTGCTAGGGCCTGGTGGCCTAGGCAGACACCCAGTAGGGGCTTGTTGGCGGTTTTAGCCCATGTGATGACGTCGATGATGACGCCTGCTTCTGCGGGGTTGCCGGGCCCTGGTGAGACCAGTACGCCGTCGTGTTCTTGGGCTAGGGTGATGGTCTCGTCCAGGGGCAGTTCGTCGTTGCGGATAACGGTGGTTTCAGCCCCTAGCTGCTGGATGTAGCCGACCAGGGTGAAGACGAAGCTGTCGTAGTTATCGATGACGAGGATTTTTGTCATGGCACCTGCCTTTTCGTGATGGTGTTTTGATTCTATCGCAGGGGGTGGGGCGGGTGCCCTGAGCTTATTGTTCTATGGTCACATCAGTGTTGAAGGGGCTGTATTCGGCGAAGTGGGGGAAGACGTATTCCATGAGTAGGTAGGCGGCCGCCACGATGAGGGCGAGGGCGATGATGATGCGTAACCAGAGGGGGCCGGGTAGGTGGCGGAAGATCCAGGCGTACATGGGGGTTCCTTGGGGTGGACGGTAGTGGCGGGATTTAGCCGGCGATGGCGGCGATTTCTTGGGGGGCTCTAGCTTCTGCTGGTTGCCAGCTCACAAATTCTGCGTGCACGATGTAGCGTTCGGTGTCGCCGTAGCGGGGGTGGCAGCTGGTGAGGGTGAGCAGGCGCCGGTTAGCTTCGTGTGCTGGGGCTTGGGGGTTGTCGGGGTTGGGGGCGATGACTTCTACCTGGCTGGGGAGCACAATCTTAGATGCGTAGACCTGGTAGGTGTAGTAGCCTTCGGCGGTGCGCACGTAGATTTTGTCGCCTTCTTGAAGTAGGTCGATGTGGTCTAGGACTGCGCCGTTGGTTTGGCGGTGACCTGCTAGGGCCAGGTTGCCGTATTCGCCGGGCATCTGGCTGGTGGGGTAGCGTCCTAGCCCGAGGGTGTCGAGCACATCGGGGCCTACGCCTTCGGCTAGGGGGCGGGCGTAGTTCTGCCCTAGGCGGGGTATGTAGACCACGCCGTAGGCTTGCCCGTAGGCAGGTGGGGCGGCAACTGGCGGGTTGGCGGGGTCGTAGTCAGGTATGGCAGGTTCAGGTACTGACTCGGCGCCCTGGCTTTTGTCGTCTGTGACGGTGGGGGCTGGGTGGGCACTGTTGAATTCTTGGATGAGGCTATCGACGGCTTCTTGTTGGGTGCGGTTGGCGTCGATGTTGGTCCACCAGAGTTGCCAGGCTACGAAGAGCAGCAGGATGAGGCCGGCGGTAATGAGTAGTTCCCCCATGATTTGGGTGCCCCATTGTAGGGGGGTGCGCCTGGTTGGGGGGTGTGTTCGTCTGCTAGCGGCTGGGGCTGCTGGGGTCACTTCTTACCTCGAGGTGGGACAGTTATGGGGACTGTCTATATGGTAGAACTTTTTCAGGTACTACGGTTAAAATCGTCTCTGACCGTATATTTTATGAACTGCTGGGAGTGCGCTCCCTTACTGGAGGAAAAGTGGCTGAATCGAAGTCTATTCGTGATGAGGATGTTGAAGAGGCGGAGCTCCGTCGCGTTGCTGATTCGATGTATAGCGATGATGATTTTCCGTCGTCAACTCCTCTCTGGTATCGCGTCATCATGTTCGCCTTGATTGTAATTGGCGTACTGTGGATTATTACTTTTTATATTTCCCAGTCGGTTTACCCGGTTCCGGGTATTGGTAACTGGAATATTGGTATTGGTATTGGCTTTATGATGGTGGGTTTGTTAATGACTACCCGCTGGCGCTAGGGCACCCTTGTGACTGATAAGAAACCTGAGACGACTAACCCCTCAAATCTGGCTCCTGTGGACCCAAATGAGACGCTGGAGCAGCGCGCTGATATTCGCGCCGCCCGTCTTGAGACTAAGCTGCGCCGGTGGGCGCTTTGTGGTGTAGTTGCCGCTGTGGCTATTTACTTTATGTGGCAGGCGGTGGCGGGCTAGGCGCCTGCCTCTCTTGTCTTCTTTCCCCCGCTATCGCTGATGGTAGCGGGGGATTTTTGTGTGCGGTAGAGGGCTACCATGAGGGTGAGGGCTAGCAGTTCTATGAGGGTTTGGGTCAGTACCGCCAGCGGCATAAGGGCGGACGCTGGTTGGTCGGCAAGAGCCCTTGAGAGGCCGAGAATCAGGGGAAGTATGACCAGGGCGTTGCGTGTGACTGCTGAGAAGGTGATGGCAACCTGTTCGGGTGCAGGCAGGCCCCTGCCCCACAGGCGCAGTAGGGTGGAGGAAAGTAAGGCTGTAAGGATAGCGTAGGTGGCATATAGGCAGGCCAGGGGAAGAAGATATGAGGAGAGTTGGGTAAGTTCTACCGCGTGTGCCGCTGGGGTGAGGGCAAGAACTAACATCATGGCGGGCACCATGAAAGCACTTGCTGCATCTTCGGAGTATGTTTGAGTGCGCCCGCCGACTCCTTGGATAAGAGCCGCCAGAGCCAGAGGCCCACCCACCACAGCCAAGGCTAGCCCTAGGTGGGGAAGGGCATGCCAGAGGGTGCTTTGAGCTAGAAGGTCTCCCTGCCATATACCGATGGCGTGGAAGATAAGAAGCCACAGGGGGGCTAGGCAGACCTGCGCTAAAAGTAGTAGCGGAGTGCAGCCCAAGAGCCGCGTATGGGAGCCGCCTGCTAGGCCGGTAAAGGTCACCACATAATCGATGCAGGGGGTCAGGAGCACCAGGGCTGCGGTAAGCACCAGAAGGTCAGGTATCTGAGGTGCTACCCAGCGAAGCCCCAGTAAGAGGAGGGCTACAAGCGGGGGTAGGAGCAGGAAGTTAAGAGCTAGCAGGGTTTTGGTGAATCTGGCGAAAATCTGTGGCTTCAGGAGCCCACGAAGGGGGATGCTTAGGAAGGTGGCCAGAAGTAAGAGGCCAAGGGCTGGGGTAACCAGGGGCTGGGCGTGGCCTGCAAGACCGGGAAGAAAGGACGCCCCTAGCCCGGTTCCCAGGGCAAGCAGGTAGAGCGCTACCTGGTGTCTTTCCATGAAGCTAACCATCGGCGTCCTTTCTGTTAAAGTATTCTGCCCCTCCCTACTCTAAAGCAGGGAGGGGCAGAGCTAGCCACTGTGGCTATGCGTCGGGTGCGGTGAAGGCTACATCGAGGTTGATGACTACCTTATCTGAAACCAGCACGCCACCAGCTTCGATTGCGGCGTTCCAGGTGATGCCGAAGTCTTTGCGAGAAATGGTTGCTGAGAGGGAGGCACCTGTGCGAGTGGTGCCAGAGGCGTCAACGACTGCACCATTGAATTCGCCGGTGAAGGTGACGGGGTGTGTTTGGCCTTTGATGGTGAGGTTACCAGCGACTGTTAGGTCTTCACCGTCGAGGTCAAAGGAGGTTGATTCGAAGGTCATGGTGGGGTGAGTATCTGCGTCGAAGAAGTCTTCGCCGCGCAGGTGGGCATCACGGTCACTGTTGTTGGTGTTGATGGAGTCAATATGTGCGGTGGCTTGGACGGTGGAGTCTGCGATATTTTCAGCAAGGACGAGCTGGGCTTCGACCTGGTCGAAGGTGCCGTGTACTTTGGTGATAGCTGCGTGACGAACAGTAAAGCCTACCTCTGAGTGTGCTGAGTCGTAGTTCCAGGTGCCTGCGGTGAGTTCTGCCATGATGTTACCTTTCAAGTGATATGGCCTACCTAACAGTCATTACTTTATAAATAAAGTTTTCACAAGGCAAGCTGTACGTCAAAAAAGTACAAAATATTTCTCTGGTAGCTAAGGCTACTGCTTTCTCTGCCCCTACGATGCATTCTTCTAGCTTCGTGTGTTTGTTTCCTTCGCCCTTATACCCCTTTTGTTCTGGGGGATTAGTTTTTGGGCATGAAAAAAGCGAGGGGTTCTAGAGCGTTAGCTCTAGAACCCCTCGCTTGAACAACCCTTGGGTTGTTATTTCAAAACCATACAGTGGACGCAAACAACAAACATACCCAGAAAAAAGTGTAAGCCTTCGGACTATTAGTACCAGTCA
>NZ_JBPPUO010000020.1:0-13742 GCF_053544675.1 Rothia sp. 32237D007AR
CATATTTTTGCCGCGGGTGGGGCCGTTGTCTAGTTGGTGGGTGTGGGGTGCGTGTCTACTTTTGAATAAGCCTCCTTACCTGCACCTATAAGTGCGGTAACGCCTGCTTGGGCGCATGTAGCAACACCTCAAATAATGAGTATTTTGGTGATGTCACCCGCCGCTCAGCCTTGCGCGCAGGTGGCCTCTTCACCCTGGCTGTGGGCGTCACTGCCTGCTCCCCCAATACCACTGGGGCGACCGGGGCAAGCGGTTCAGCTACCACTTCTGCTGCTGCTTCTCCTTCGCTGACCGAGATTCTTAACAGTGCCGGCCTGCAGTTCACCCCCGTTGAGCCCAACACTGAGGACGCCGTGGTTGTGCCCGCAGGGTACACCTCCAATGTGCTGATCCGCTGGGGTGACCCTATCTTTGCAGATGCACCCGAGTTCGACGTCAATAAGCAGACTGCCGCCGCCCAGGAACGCCAGTTTGGTTTCAACAACGACTTCGCTGGTCTCTTTGAGCACCCCACCGACAGTAACCGCCTGGTTTATGTCTGCTCCCACGAGTACACCACCGAACCGCAGATGCACCCCCACTACGATGCCGAGAACCCCAGCGAGGAGCAGGTCAATATTGGTCTGGCAGCTCACGGTCAGACCATCCTAGAGGTAGAGAAGGTCGCTAACTCTGGTGATCTCAAAGCCCTGGTAGGGGCTCCCTTGAACCGTCGTATCACCGGCACCACTCCCTTCACTTTCACTGGCCCAGCGGCAGGGTCTGACCTGCTCAAAACCACGGAAGACCCCGAAGGTACCACCGTGCTAGGTACCCTCAACAACTGTTCTGGTGGCGTCACCCCCTGGGGTACTTACCTCTCTGGTGAAGAAAATGTGGACCAGTACTTCGCCCACCTTGAAGCTTTGGAAGGCCGCCAGTTAGAGGCGACTAAGCGCATGGGCATCAAGGAAGGAGCCACCGAGCGCCAGTGGGAGAAGTTCCACCCCCGTTTTGACTTGAGCGTGGAACCTAACGAGGTCAACCGCTTCGGCTACATTGTCGAAATTGACCCTTTCGACCCTAACTCCACCCCCGTTAAGCACACTGCCCTAGGCCGTTTCAAGCATGAGGCTGGCAACGTGCACATCACCGATGACGGCACCGTGGTCTGCTACTCCGGTGATGACGAACGCTTCGAGTACCTTTACAAGTTCGTCTCAAGCCGCAAGGTCAAAGAAGGCGACACTGCCCACAACATGACTATCCTGGACGCAGGTACTCTCTATGTGGCGTCCTTGCAGGGTAACTCCCCCGCCGCCGAAATTGATGGGGAAGGTACCCTCCCCAAGGATGGCGCCTTTGACGGCACCGGCACCTGGCACCCCCTGGTCACTGTGGAAGAGGACGGCAGCGCCACCTCCCATGTTGAGGGTTTCACCCCTGAGGAGGTCTGCGTCTACACCCGCCTAGCAGCAGATACTGTGGGGGCAACGAAGATGGACCGCCCTGAGGACTTCCAGACCAACCCGGTCACTGGCCTCACCTATGTGGCGCTGACTAACAATAAGTACCGCGGGGCCACCGGCGATAACGCCGCCAAGTCAAAGGAAGAGCCCACCGAGTACGCCCCCATCCGTGAGAACAAGAACGGTATGCTCATGGAGCTAGATGACGACCATGCCGGCACTAGCTTCACCTGGAACGTTCTGCTGGTTTGTGGCGACCCGGCTGAGGCTTACTCCTATTTTGGTGGCTTCGATAAGTCCAAGGTTTCCCCTATCTCCTGCCCCGATAACCTGGCGTTTGATTCCCACGGTAACTTGTGGATTTCTACTGATGGCAATGCCCTGGGCACTCACGATGGTCTCTACGGTGTGGAAACTCAGGGTGAGAACCGTGGCCAGGTTAAGTGCTTCCTGACTGTGCCGGTTGATGCTGAGACGTGTGGCCCTATCGTGACTGATGAGCGAGTTATGGTCAATGTTCAGCACCCTGGTGAGGGTGATGACGCCACTGTTGAGAACACCACTTCTTCGTGGCCTGATGGCCCTGGTACCGTGCCCCGCCCGGCTGCCGTGGTTGTTTGGCGTGAGGACGGCGGCAAGATCGGTATCGAGGCCTAGCATAGTCTAGCGAGGTATCTTTCTTACAGGCGGGGGTTCTTCATTCCTTCTTCATAGATTGGTTCTTCCTGCACTGTCGCCCACAGTCGTTTCGAGTAATCATTATTTCCTTGCACGAAATCCACCCAATCAACAAGTAGACGCAAAATGTGCAAGGGTGATTCAGTAGGAGCGCCTTCATAAGGAAATAGGGAGTTACCTTTCCACGGTGAGAGCGCAACCGTCCTAGTCAAACGTCTGCCCCAGAGCCGATTGTGATGAGCAGATAGGTTACGGAAGAAGTTCACGTTACCCACCGCACGGCGCAATTCAGGGGCGCTTCTAAACCCTAGGTCTTTCATCAACCGCTCAATCTGATTGGTATTTTTCCAGGTACTTACCATCTTTGAAAGATCGCCCAGGGAAAGAGCTTCTACCATTGCCCACAGTGGGACGTCTTGCTCTCTTTGCTGAAAATGCCTGAGGTATAGCTCCTCGCGACCTAAGGTTTCTTGGATACTGTGCAGGAGAGAATCTCGTGTGCGTACAAGACCTGTGTGCTTACGGGCCCACTCTTTACTGCCCATGCCCTGAGGTGGGTTGTTGCTCGGCCGTGAGGGCTCGTAAGCCTTTTTCTTAAGATAATAGGTAGGGCCTTCAACACCGCCATCAGCAAGACGGTAGGCTACCCGAGTCCTAATAATTGGTTCGAGAACTTGCACCCCTTGAAAGATGAGTAAACGAATCTGACTATCTATTCGGTAGACAGCCAGAAGTTGCTCCAAAGTCGTGCCTTGGCGAAATGTATCGGGTAATGCCGTATCAATGAGTTGTTTGAAGTAGCCGCTGAACCTGTAGTAGTTCTGTGTAGCTAAAAATCCCTCCAGTTGTTTACGCTCATCTGGTGTGAGGTCTAACCCGCGTTGTTCAAATTTAGAGACCTGGTCTTCAAGGCTGAGCCAGGGTTTGCCGTTCGTTAGCGTGCGGGGAGGAAGATCGGAGGGTAGAGCCATGCTCTCATTTTATATAAATACCCCGTAGCACACGCGATTGACGAATCAAATCCACCTTTATACAAGGCCATGCGCTACGGGGATGAATGTTGTTTCTATTGTATCTTGTTTTCTTATTTCCTGCATTGTAATACGCCTCAAGCACATGCCACTTCACAGAAAGTAAAGGCGCCGGACGCACCCCGCACAAGCGGGAGCGTCCGGCGCCTTTGGTCTAGGCTAGTGCGCCTAGCTACAGGGCCTTATTTGCCGGAGGTGCCAGCAGAGCCGAGCTGCTGGGCAGCTTCGACAATGCGAGCGGCCATGCCAGCTTCGGCGGCGGCGCCCCAGACGCGGGGGTCGTAGGTCTTCTTGTTGCCGACTTCGCCGTCTACCTTGAGCACTCCGTCGTAGTTGCGGAACATGTGGTCGGCGACGGGGCGGGTGAAGGCGTACTGGGTGTCAGTGTCGATGTTCATCTTGATGACGCCGTAAGAGACGGCATCGGCGATTTCTTGTTCGGTGGAGCCTGATCCGCCGTGGAAGACCAGGTAGAAGGGCTTGTCGCCCTTGCCGTACTTGGCGCCAACTTCGGTCTGGATTTCTTTGAGCAGTTCGGGGCGCAGGTGCACGTTGCCGGGCTTGTAGACACCGTGGACGTTGCCGAAGGTTAGGGCTGCCATGTAGGTGCCTTTTTCGCCGAGGCCGATGGCTTCAACGGTTTTGATGGCGTCTTCAACGGTGGTGTAGAGAGAGTCGTCGATAGCGCCTTCAACGCCGTCTTCTTCACCGCCGACAGCACCGATTTCAACTTCCAGTACCTGCTTGGCTTTAGAGGTGCGCTCAATGAGTTCTTGGGCGATTTTGAGGTTTTCTTCCAGGGAGATGGCGGAGCCGTCCCACATGTGGGAGTTGAAGATGGGGTCTTCGCCGCGGGCTACGGCTTTCTCTGATTCTTCCAGGAGGGGCAGGACGAAGCCTTCGAGCTTGTCTTTGGGGCAGTGGTCGGTGTGGAGGGCGATGTTGACGTCGTATTGTTTGGCGACTTCGCGGGCGTAGGCGGCGAAGGCGAGGGAGCCAACGACCATGTCTTTTTTGCTGGCGCCTGACCAGTAGGCGGCGCCGCCGGTGGAGGCCTGGATGATGCCGTCTGAGCCTGCTTCTGCGAAGCCGCGGATAGCTGCGTTGAGGGTCTGTGAGGAGGTGACGTTTACTGCGGGGTATGCGAAGCCCTTGGTGCGGGCGTTTTCGAGCATTTCTGCGTAGACGTCTGGGGTTGCGATAGGCATGCTGATTCCTTGGTTGTCGGTGGGCCCACCCGGTTGGTGGCCTGGTGGGGGTTGGCGCTGCGCCGGGTGCGTGTTAGGACGTGGTGGGGCGAGCGCCTGCCTGTTGTTTAGTCTATCAAGGGGCTGGGTGTGAGGGGGTAGGTATCCCACATTAATTTCTCACATAATCCCACATGAAACCATGGTGTTGGCGGGATTTTTAAAGACTCTCACCCCGGTTTCTCGTATTGACCGGGGTGAGATGTTTGGTTTTCTATGGGTTTAGGTGAGGGTTACTTTCTCGCACTTAGAGGGCGAAAATCCACATGGCCAGGGTCATGGTTGCCGCAACGATAGCTACGATGCAGAAGATGTTGAGCCAGAGGCCACCTTTGACCATTTGCCCGATGGTCACATACCCCGAGCCGTAGGCGATGGCGTTGGGCGGGGTTGCTACCGGCAGCATGAAGGCGCAGGTTGCGGCCAGGGCGACGGGGATAGCGAGCAGCATGGGATCATAGCCCATGCCCATGGCGATACCACCGGCGACAGGCAGGAAGGTTGCTGCGGTGGCGGTGTTACTGGTGAGTTCGGTGAGGAAGATGACGCCGGTGGTCACCAGAAGCACGATCGCCAGCAGGGGCAGGGTGCCCAGGGCGCCGATGGAGTCGCCGATCCATTGGGTCAAACCGGAGCTAGTGAACTGGCCGGAGAGGGCCAGGCCGCCACCGAAGAGGAGCAGGACGCCCCAGGGTAGCTTGGTTGCGGTGTCCCAGTCGATGAGGCGCACGCCTTTCTTGGCGGCACCACCGGCGGGCAGGGCGAAGAGAAGTAGGCCGACGGTGACGGCGATACCGGCGTCGGTCATAGGGGGTGATTCGGCCCAGATGACGGGCACGAAGATCCAGGCCAGGGCTGCGGCGATGAAGATGATGAGTACGCGCAGCTCACCTGAGCTCATGGCACCTAGTTTGGCGTATTCGTTGGCGATGAGCTTCTTACCGCCGGGGATTTCTTTAATTTCGGGCTTGAAGAGCACTTTGGTAAGCAGGAACCAGCAGAAGATGAGTACGACTACGGAGAGGGGCACACCGACGATCATCCACTGGCCGAAACCGATGTGTACGCCGTGGGTATCTGCCATGTAGCCAGCTAGTAGGGTGTTGGGCGGGGTGCCAATGAGGGTGCCCAGGGAGCCGATGGAGGCGGCGTAGGCGATACCGAGCATGAGGGCGGTTCCGAAGTTGGACTTAGTGACTACGTCTTTGACGGAGCTGTCGGTGGGGGCGGCGCCGTCCTTGATGTCTAGGTCGGGGTTGTCGCTGGCTTGGGCGATGAGCATGAGCACGGAGACGCCGATGGGGATCATCATGACGGCGGTGGCGGTGTTGGAGACCCACATGGAGAGGAAGCCGGTGGCGAGCATGAAGCCTGCGACCATCATGGAGGGTTTGGTGCCCATGACTTTGAGGGTCAGGAGGGCGATGCGGCGGTGGAGGTTCCAGCGTTGCATGGCTAGGGCTAATAGGAAGCCGCCCATGAAGAGGAAGATGATGTTGTTGCCGTAGCTGGCGCCGATGTCGTTGATTTTTACGTCGTCGTTGAAGACGGGAAAAATGACGAGCGGCAGTAGGGCGGTGGCGGGGATGGGGAGGGCTTCGGTCATCCACCAGGCGCCCATGAGGACGGCGGTGGCTGCGGTGAGGCGGGCAGCTTCGGGGGCCTCATTGGGCATGATGAAGTAGATGAGGAGGGCTGCTAGTAGGCCGCCGAAGAAACCTAGAAGGCGTTTTGTGCGTTCGCCTGGTTCTACTTCTGGTGCTTGGGAGCCGCTAGAGCGGTGAATTTGGTCTATCGACTGGGTGGGTGCTGCACTGTATTTTTGCAGGTGGTCACCGGTGATGTGGGGCTTGTTCATCTCAACCTCACTCCATTGTGTGCTGATGCCGCAGTTTTTTGTTCTCGGGGAGAAACAGTAGGCCTGGGCGGTGTATGTGTACAGGAATGTCTTTACTGTACCTGATAGGCACTTTTATGAAGCAAGCTGACCGGGTGTGTTACTTTCGCGGATTTCGCGGCGGCGGTCGGCGATGGTAAAGGCAAGACCGAGGGAGAGAGTCAGGACAATAGCGCTAAAGGAGGCGATGAGTCCAATGTTCCAGTGGGCGTCAGCTTCTACCAGGCCGTAGAGGATGGAGGGAATGATGGCGGTGCCAATAGCGGTGCCCATGCGCTGACCCAGGGAGAGCACACCGCCAGCCACGCCACTAATAGCTACGGGTACGGACGCCAGGGTTAGGGTCTGGTTGGGTGAGATGACCAGGCCACCGCCTGCACCGAGCAGGATCAGGGGCACAGCTAGGGCCCAGACTGGTAGTTGGCCTTGTTCTACGGGGGTGACGGTGAGCATGGTGGCCAGGGTTGAGGTGAGGGAGAGCCCAAAGCCCAGCATGACTATGCGGCGGCCCCTGGCCAGGACGCGGCGTCCTGCCCAGGGAGATGCGAAGGCAGAGAGCAGGGATGAGGGAATGGTAATCAGGGCGGCCATGAGCGCGCTTTGGCCCAGGTGGTTTTGTAGGTAGATGGGGATAACTAGCCAGACGCTGGTGTTGCCCAGGAAGTAGAGGGTCACAATCATGATGCCGTTGCGGAAGGCTGGTTGAGTGACCATGTCCATATCCAGCATGGGTGGGCGCCCGGCCCTCTTATAGCGGTTTTCCCAGGCGACGAAGAAGGCGATTAGGGCCAGACCCAGGGGCAGGCAGGCCCAGATGAGTAGGTTGCCGCTGCGTTCTACGAAGGGGAAGAGCAGGGCAAAAATTGCGAGGGCTAGGGCTGTCATGCCGATAGGGTCTAGATCCAAGTGGGCGCGCCGGTGGCCGGGTGCGAGCGCGGTGTCATTGGGCACCCAGAGCCGGGCTAGGAGCAGCCCGGTGATGCCGATAGGCACGTTGACGAGGAACATCATGCGCCAGCCGAGGGCGTCGCCGAAGATTTGGATGAGGAAGCCTCCGAGTACCGGGCCGACGATAACAGCTAGTGCTACTACTGTGCCGAACATGCCGTAGGCGCGGGCGCGGGCTTGGCCGGTGAAGTTGGCTTGGATGATGCCGGTGGTTTGGGGGTTGAAGAATCCTGCGCCGAGGCCTTGGAGGACGCGGGCGGCGATGAGGATTTCGATGGTGGGGGCCAGGGCGCTGATAAGGGAGCCTAGGGTGAAGAGGGATACGCCGATTATGAACATGCGGCGGCGGCCGGTGGCGTCCCCTATGCGTCCGGAGGCTACGAGGGGTACGCCAAAGGCTAGAGCGTAGCCGGAGACGACCCATTGGGCTTGGCTGGAGCTTGCGTCGAGGGAGTGTCTTATGGGGGTGAGGGCGACGTTAACTACGGAGATGGCCATGAGGGCCATGAAGAGTGGGGTTAGTAGTGCTATGAGGAGTTTGCGGGGGCTGCTACTGGCTGGGAGGTGGGGTTCTGGTGGGCCCGGGTTAGGTTTGTTGTGGGGGTGTGGCCTGGTGTTCATGCTGCTTGTTTCTGTGTTTTCTTGGGGGCTTATGTAGCTAGTCTAGACCTGGTGCTACATGAATAAAATACTTCTGGTAGAAAGTTTTTGCAGAAATGCAAAGGCCCACGAGAGTCGCGCAAAGCCCACACTTTTCGTAGACCCTGAGCGACTTTCATGGACACTTAGCAGCAGCGGACGCCAGCCGGCGCCACTAGCTGACCTGCTGGCCGAACTCGTGGCGGCGGATCCAGGCGTGCATGGCAATACCAGCGGCAGTTGCAGCGTTCATAGACCGGGTAGAGCCGTACTGCTCAATAGAGAGAGTCGCCTCAGCGGCGGCATGAATTTCCTCCGACAAGCCAGGGCCCTCCTGCCCAAAGACCAGCACGCAGTCCTTGGGCAGGTCATAGGTTTCTAGCTGTTTGGAGTCAGGGAAAATATCGATACCGATAATGGCTAGCCCCTCTGCCCGCGCCCAGGTGACAAAGTCCTCAACGGTGGGGTGGTGGCGCACATGCTGGTAGCGGTCGGTAACCATGGCCCCGCGCCGGTTCCAGCGTTTCTTACCGATAATGTGCACTTCTTGAGCCAAAAAGGCGTTAGCGGTGCGCACTACGGTGCCGATATTGAGGTCGTGCTGCCAGTTTTCGATAGCCACATGGAAGGAGTGGCGGCGGGTGTCCAGGTCGGCGATGATGGCGTCCATACTCCAGTAACGGTAGTGATCCAGGACGTTGCGGCGGTCGCCCTCACGCAAAAGCTCAGGGTCCCAGTGGTCACCTTCTGGCCATTCGCCCTCCCAGGGGCCAACACCAACTTCCCGCTCGGGTTCGGTTATTTCTTGGTCTGCCACTTAGTCCAGGCCCAGGTCACTCTTGGAGTAGGCGTAAAGGCAGGGCACACCGGCAACCTCTTCAATGTGCTCCTTAGCGCCAGTAGCACGGTCAACAATAACGGCAACAGCGACCACCTCAGCACCTGCCTTGCGCAGGGCCTCAACGGCGGTGAGGGCAGAACCACCGGTGGTGGAGGTGTCTTCAACGGCTACGACGCGGCGTCCTTCAACTGAGGGGCCTTCAACCTGACGGCCCATACCGTAAGACTTCTGGGCCTTGCGGACAACAAAGGTGTCAATGGCGCGGTCCTGGTCGCCTGCGGTGCGCATAATGGCGTGGCCAACCGGGTCAGCGCCCATGGTCAGGCCACCAGCGGCATCAAATTCGATACCAGCAGAGTCAATCAAATCAAGCATGACCTGACCCACCAGGCGGGAGGCCTCATGGTGCAGGGTAATACGGCGCAGATCAACGTAGTAATCGGCTTCTTTACCGGAGGCCAAGGTTACCTTGCCGCGCACAACGGCCAGTTCGGAGATGAGCTCACGCAGACGTTCGCGGGCTTCTTCAATGGGGAGTTTAGCAGAGAGGTTAGTCATGCTTTTAGTCTAGTAGACCAAGAGATATTTACCCTGCGAAAAGTGCAAGTGCCTGCCACTTTTCACAGGGTACCTTCACTTTTTAGGGGGTGGCGGCCCTGAGCTTAGTGACCATCTCCTCATACTCGGCTACCGGGTCGGAGTCAGCCACAATAGCCCCACCAGCGGCCAGGGTGAGCAGGCCATCATGGTGGGCTACCAGCGTCCTAATCACAATAGAGAGGGCAGCCGAACCGTCCGCACCCAAATAGCCCAGGGCCCCCGAATAGATTCCGCGTGCCCGGCCCTCCAGCCGGTCAATAATAGCCATCGTGGCAGCCTTGGGGGCGCCGGTCATGGACCCACCAGGGAAGCAAGCTCCCACCGCGTCCAAGGCGGTGACGCCTGGGCGTAGCTGGGCGGTGATAGTTGAGACGAGCTGGTGCACCGTCGAATAGGTTTCTACGCCCATGAGCACCGGCACGCGCACACTCTCAGGGTAAGAAACCATGGAGAGGTCATTGCGGAGTAAGTCCACAATCATCAGGTTCTCTGCCCGGGTTTTAGGGTCAGAGGCTAACCAGTTAGCTGCCTGCTGATCCTGCTCGGCACTAGCTGCCCGGGCCACCGTGCCCTTAATAGGTTTGGCCTCAGCCTGGCCACTAGCAGAGATAGTAAGGAACTTCTCTGGGGAAGAGGAAAGCACCGTAAAATCATCGCACCGCAAGAAAGCCGCGTAGGGGGCGGCATTTACTGCGCGCTGACGCCGGTAAAGGCCCAAGAGCTCTTCAGCACTGAGCGGGGTAGGTAAGCGCAGGGACGTTTCGGCGGTCAGGCAGATTTCGTAGCTGTTGCCCTCAAAAATTTCGCGCTGGCACTGGCGCACCTGGCTGAGGTAGTGCTCCCTATCTGGCAAGGGAAAATCAGGGAGGTCAGGTACTTTCACCTCTTTTTCCTGGGGCAGGTGCCCTGCTACAGCTGCCTCTTGCAGCTGGCGGGCGGTCGCTTCAACCCAGGGCTCAGGGCCTACCAGCCAGGAACGGCCTGTACCGTGCTCATACATCAGGTAGTGGCTAGCAGGCATCCAGAGGGCATCGGGGGTGCGTGCCAGCCGCTGCGGGTGCGTCTGATGAAAGGCTGTCACCTCTAAATCAGCATGGGCCTCATAGCCCATAAATCCCACATAGCCACCGAGCAGGACGTCGGCCGGTGGGGCGTCCTTACCCTCAGCTGCCGCAGGGTGCGGGGCGGCCTCTAAAAAGTTGGGCAGCGCCTGCCAGATAGATCCCGGCAGGGTGCGAGTGGGACGCCCTTGAGCATCCACAAGGTCCACCTGGCCGGGCCGCTCATAGCGCAACACTCCCCCACACAAGGGCGCACCTATATAGGAGAAACGAGACATGGGCGACTCAGCGCGGGCAGAATCAAGCCAAAAACCATAGGGGCAGCAACCAGCAATCACAGAGAAAGCTAGGGCTGGGTCGCAATCAAATTCTAAAGCTCTACAGACAGAGGAAGTCACTTACCTTATTCTATCGGCCACCGAGTTCAGTAAATATTTCACTATTACTGTACCCAGAACACTCCTTATGATGAGATGGGTTGACATTGGCCCACATATTCAGAGTAGAGTAGCCCTTTGACACACTTCTGTGAGCAAGGACGCTTACCTACCAATAAAGTGTGCAACGTTTTTAAAAGGAGAGATATGAGCAACTACGCTCTCACCAACACCAACACCGGCGAAGTAGAGCAGACCTTCGAGTCACTGCCTGCTAGCGAGATTCCTGCCGTTATCGAAACCGGCCACCAGGCCTTCCTCAAGTGGAAGGACAGCAGCATGGAAGAACGTATCTCCGTTCTCACCTCCGCTGCCAAGCTCTTTGAAGAGCGCAAGGAAGAACTGGCAGAAATCATCGGCCGCGAAATGGGTAAGCCCCGTGGTGAGGCTCTGGGCGAAATCCAGCTCGTCGTGGACATCTTCAACTGGTACGCCACCGAAGGCCCCAAGCACCTTGAAGACACCCCCCTGGATGCCAAGGGTGCAGAGGTCAACCTTGTTCGCCACGAACCCCTCGGTGTTCTGCTCGGTGTTATGCCCTGGAACTTCCCCTACTACCAGCTGGCCCGCTTTGCAGCACCCAACCTGCTGGTCGGTAACACCATGCTCATGAAGCAGGCCTCCATCTGCCCCGTCTCCTCAGCCGCCTTTGAAAAGCTGCTCATCGACGCTGGCCTGCCCGAAGGTGCCTACCAGAACCTCTACCTGGACACCAGCGACATCGAACTGGTCCTCAAGGACTTCCGCGTCAAGGGTGTCTCCCTGACCGGTTCAGAGCGCGCAGGTTCCTCCGTTGCTGAACTGGCCGGTAAGCACCTCAAGAAGTCCATGATGGAACTGGGCGGCAACGACCCCGCCATCGTCCTTGCAGATGTTGAAAGCGTCAGCAAAGTTGCTCAGACCCTGGCCAACATCCGCTTCCTCAACGCCGGTCAGGTCTGTGTCTCACCCAAGCGCGTCATCGTTGTAGAAGACATCTACGACGAATTCGTCGCAGCAGCTAAGACCGCCGTTGAAAACGTCAAGGTCGGCGACGCAGACGCCCCCGACACCCAGATGGGCCCCCTCTCCTCAGAAGCAGCACGCGATGAAGCAGTAGCACGCATCGAGAAGGCTGTAGCAGAAGGCGCAACCCTGCACGCTGGCGGTAAGAAGCTCGACCGCCCCGGCTGGTTCATGAGCCCCGCCCTGCTCACCGACGTCGACTTCGACGCCGACCTCTCCTGCAACGAACTCTTCGGCCCCGCCCTGGTTGTCTACAAGGTTAAGGACGAAGCAGCAGCCATCAAGTTCGCTAACGCCAGCGAATACGGCCTGCAGGCCTCCGTCTGGACCTCCGATCTGGAGCACGGCCTGGAGGTTGCTGACCAGATCGTTACCGGTATGACCCTGGTCAACGAGCACCTGGTTACCCAGGCTGACCTGCCCTTCGGTGGTATCAACAAGTCAGGCTACGGCCGTGAACTCACTCAGTGGGGTCTGCTTGAATTCACCAACGAGAAGCTCGTTCGCGGACGCAAGATGAAGTAACAGGTTCTGAGCCTTATCAGAACTCACAACGAGGCGCCGGGTTTACCTTCACAGGTAAACCCGGCGCCTCGCCTCATATGGGGCTTATACCGGTAGGAAGAACCTCAACCCAGCCGGTACAGGCAGGTTAGCGCACCTGCGGAATCTGGCCGGTCTCAGAAACCATGGGCTTCTCAGCGTCCTGCCAGGCTCCCATACCCCCGATGACGTTGATAGCGTCAAAACCGTACTGGGTGAGGTAGGCAGTGGCGCGCAAAGAGCGGCCACCGGCCCGGCAGATAATATAGACATCCTCATCAAGGGGGACTTCACCATAACGCTCAGGGACCTCATCGAGGGGAATATGCTGGGCACCCTCAATATGCCCCTCTACCCATTCATAGTCCTCACGCACATCAAGAATCTTGGCGCCTGCAGGGACCTCATCAACGGTCACCTGACGCAGCTCATCATTCATTACTTGTCACCTTCCGTAAGAATCTGTTGAAACTCACTCTACAAGAGGCCCGGCCCTAAAATCTAAGGGCTGAGACAATCTATGCGGTTTCCATACAGCTCAGCTATTACTGGGTCTTACGGTTGTTTTCCGTATATGAGACATAACCGCAACTCAGCAAAATAAGAAAAAATTTCATACCCTAATGGACAAATGTCTTCTTGAGGAGAACAATGTTAGGTAGTTAAGACAACCTAACCTGCCCCACCCAGGGGCCAGAAGACCTTAGAAGTAGGTGCCCATGAGCTTTTGCCCTGCCCCTCAGCAGAAGGCAACCACCGGCCAGCCCGGTAAATCGGCAGACCCCACCCTCGCTACCGCCCGAACCTCCCAAACCTTTACCGTATCCGGTTTCTGCCAGGGTGCCGACCAGACAGCAGCTCAACGTCTACACGACCTAGGTTTCCGCCAAGGAACCACCGTAGAATGCCTGCGCCGTGCCCCCTTAGGCTCACCACTCATGTTCCGTGTTTGCGACACAGACATCTGCCTACGCAAACAGCAAGCCGCCCTCATCACGGTCAGCTAAGCCCATGAGTTGTCACACTGAAGCCGCTGGGAAAGTCCTAGCCGGCAGACCAGAAGTTGCCCTCCTTGGCTCCCCCAACTGCGGAAAATCCACCCTCTTCAACCGCCTCACCGGGCTGAGCGCAAAAACCGGTAACTACCCTGGTGTTACCGTCACCCGCTCCCGCGGCACCGCACGCACCAGCACCGGCCCCGTCACCCTCACCGACCTCCCCGGAACCTACGCCCTCACACCGGCTAGCCCCGACGAAGAAGTAGTAGTACAACACCTCCGCGGAGAACTAGGGAGCGAAGCCATACCAGATGCTCTGCTCCTGGTAGCAGACGCAACCACCCTGCGCCGCTCCCTCACCTTCCTCTC
>NZ_JBPPUO010000021.1:0-4667 GCF_053544675.1 Rothia sp. 32237D007AR
GCACCTTTTTGGTGCAGGTTTTCGGTACGTATTGTTCGGGCGTGTTGGTTACTCGTTATTGCTGTACCGAAACCGGTAGAAATTAGTTTATCCTTCTCAATAGTTCATCCGTGTTAAATTTTCTCATCTCAAAAATACCTCTTAAAGCCCCTAACATAAAGCTTGCAATTGCCACAATAGGAATTATAAATATAATCCAAACAAACTTTAAAGAGTCGCTAGAGAGGCTAAAATCTTTGAGCAAAAATAGATTATCGAAATATAGGCTAGATATAAGTATGAGAATTATTGAAAAAACACAGGAAATTAACGACATTGAAAACGATAGGAAAAAAGACTCAAGTATATAGAATCTCTTTATATCCGACATCGTCCATCCAATAGACCTAAAAAGCCCAATCTCTTCAATTCTTGATTTAATCCAACTTCCTGAAATAAAAATTCCAGCAAATAGCGAAGACAACATTGCTACCATTATTAATACAATAGATGATAAAGATATAGTTGATCTAAATCCAGCCAGTTCCACTCCCGCACCCTGAGCGCTTCGTGCACTAAATCCCATTGCTTCAATATTCTGCTGAACAGATTTAACGTTTTGAATATCATCAATATAAATAAAAATAGAGGAGTAAGGAGATATGCCAGGTAGGGCTCCTACTTTTTGCAAATCATTGAATTGTCCAGAATTTATAAAAACAGTTCCTGTAGGTTCACCCTGTACAGTTTCTGGATCATAAGTACCAATAACATGAAACTCTTCATCTTTACCTGTTGCTGTATCGGCAGTAAGCATGACTGTTGTTCCCAAAGTTATATACTCATTAACCAAATAAGAGTATTCACTTGGGACTAGAATTTCTCCGTAAGAAATAGCTGGTACAGGATTTCCAGATATATCTTTTACTCTACTGTCCTTCTCATTCTGAGGCGCTAACCACCATGGAGATATATCTTTGTTATCTCTCATAAGAGACTTGGGTGGATCTACCCCAAGGTAACCAAGTGAATAAACAAATTCAACATGTTCCATCTTTGAAAACTCATCGGCCGCAGAACTATCTAGGGGCGGCTCATTTTCTCCGCCTAGACCTGCAATTACCTCAATTTGTCTACCACCCAAACCTGTGGATATATCGGTAGATGAATTATAAAATATTGAGTTTGAAATAAAAGTAAAAAAGGATAATAAACAAAGCATAGAAGTCATGACATAGATTGTAAATTTATGCTCATGAAATGTTCTAAAAAGACTTCTAATAATGTAGTGAAGTTTATTCATGGTGATTGAAATCTTGAAGATTGATTATTTTGTTTGATATGTCTTTTAGATTTTCATCGTGGGTTGCTATAACCACGCAATTTCCATTATCAGCATATTCAGTAATAGCTGAAATTAGCTTTTCTGACAATTCTTTATCGAGACCAGTAGTTGGCTCATCAAGTAGGACTAATTTTGGGCTATTTATAAATGCTCTAGCGAAGCAGATTCTCCTTTTTTGCCCACCAGACAGGCGGGGAACTGGCGTTTTTTGGTATTCGTGAATGCGCAGATTATAAATTAAATTTTTCAGAAAGTCATTTTCTTTAAAGTTGCAATAAGATGATATTTCTAGGTTCTCTTCTACCGACATCCAATCGAATAAGTAGTTTGCTTGGTGCATAACTCCAATATTCATTCGTGTATATTTAGATTTATCAAATTCATTCATTTGAGATAAATTTATATTATTTAATGAAACAAATCCACTATCTGGGTCCATAAGACCACTCATAATATTGATAAGTGTTGATTTTCCACCTCCAGAAGGAGATTGTAAAGCAACCACATCCCCAGAGTTCACATTTAAGTTAAATTTTTCTATAACCTTTTTGTCTTGAAAAGATTTACTTATATTCTCACATTTAAACATTTTACCCCCACAGGCCACTTAAGTAATATGCAGTTGTTGCCTCTAAGTCACATGATTTATTTGGAAATTCAGATTTTACTAAGCGATCTGATCCTTCGCATCCTACTGCAGAATTTACAGAAGATAAGAACTGTCGTTCCTCTTCAGTTTCTATTTGATGGTTAAAAACATTACGCGCTGCTGCTGCCCATAGAATTAACGAAGTATCTGATTCACTATTTTTGACATCTTCAAATGGGTCAAATCCTTTTTCTCTAGATATATCAACCCATTCTTGGTAATTTTCTATAGCCCAACTATAAGAAATAATTTTATAGAATATTTTTTTTGTTTCTTTATCATTTGATACTTCTTTGGGGGTCTCTATGAATATTGATTTTGAATTAGGGTCCAACGTTTTTGCTGCATCTGCGGCTATAATACATTGCTCCGCATAATCAAAAGGGCAGCTTCCGGAAATGCTGTTGTAGGAATCTAGAGCTATTCTAATATCCTGCTCATTTAGAATCCCTAGGTAATTTAGGATAACAGCTTGCATTAGATTAGCACTTACTTTGTTGTAAATAGAAAAACCTTCTGCAAGATTAACAGATTCCTGTATCGACGCCAAACTATTTTCTTTTATTATCTGTTCTGTGTCTTCTTCCAACAAACGTGATGCTAAATAAGTATCACTTAATTTTCCTATTTTCTTAACAGGTAATCTAACGAACCCATCAGGGTCTAGATAAACCTTATTTTTATCGACCCATCTTTTCAAACCAGGGCTATCTTTCCCTGAGATGAAAGATATTCTTGCAATCTGGTAAGCGTCTAAGGCATCTTCAACATCTAAATCTAGTGCTCTATTGATGGTATCTGGAATTAGATTTACTGAACTATCAATTTCTGAAATTTCGAGCAGGGCACGCAACTCCATTAATGAGTAAGTATCTTTTATATCACTTGGAGTATCGCTAACTTTTAGCTTATCGCATCTATTATATTCACTTGGTGAAAAAGTAGCTGATAGGCAAAGCCAGTAATTCCAATTAGAAGGCGGGTATTTTTGTATAAAAACAGACAGAGCCTCATCAATACTTTCTTTTTTTATGCTGTAGTATTTCTCTTTATCTTTAATTTTTAGCTCAGCGATTCCGTAAAGAAAAACTTGGGGGTCATAGCTCTGATCTTCCTTAGAAACTTCTGCACATGGGATTTTTTCTTCTATATCACGCATATCATCTGGCGATATTATATCTAAAAGATTATTGTAAACTTGTTGGGCGGGAAAATTTTCTCCGTATAGGGAACATATTTCATCAGATAATTCTTGGGAAATATCTGATCTATTTTTAGAGTACCCAGTTGTATGCATGATACTACTTGCCAAGGTATCGATATATCTCTCATCCGTATTTGAAAAAGATATTAAACCGTTGTCTGCAATCTTAGCTGAGAGAGATTCTACTAGCTTATCGTTTGAAAATTTTCCTGTATTCGAGTTTCCTGATTCATTTTTCCCAGATATTACAGAGATTAAAATAAAAAAACAGTCACAAATATAACAAATGCAACTGTTTTTTTATGTGAATTAAATTTATCCATTTTAACTAGTTGAAGCTGCTACTGTCCGAACTACACCATTGTAATTACCGGTTCCATTAACCCGCATTCCTAGAGCAATGGTATTCCAAGCCAAGCAGACATTACCAGATAAATATGATCCAGATCTGTTGAAGTTGGTTAGAGTGCTACTCGTTGTTCCATCGCCATTATCGATTGATAGACCCCATACTGAGCCATACAAACTTAATATTGGGTAAGCAGTGGTTTGGTTTTTTACGCTGGAAAGAGTTCTGTTTGAAATAACAGAAGTAGCGTAGCCACCGCATCTATTGATGCCTGCGCTGGATACATTGTCTACCCATACGTTAGCCGTCAGGTTTACTCCACCACCAAAACCTACTGTATTAGATGCGCTGATTGCTGATGCGGCTGGCGTAGCCCCTAATAACATAAGCGCTACGCACGCTGTAGTTAACATGAGCCTGATTTTCATAGCTTCTCCTCTAGAGGAAGTGAAATTTATTATGATATAAAACATGCTAATACTAGTAGTAGGTCATGTCTACTGTTTTGTGTAGAAATTATGGATCCGATGGATTTGCACGAGACTTATTCGAAGGAATCGACACCAGCACCCCGGTAGGAAAAATGATGTTCCACATCATCGCTTCACTGGCCGAGATAGAATCCAGCCTAATCTCAGAGCGTACCCAGGCAGGACTTGCCGCCATGAAAGCAAAGAACGGAGGAAAGAAAGGGGCCGGGCCTGGCAGTCCTGCAAAGTTATCTGCTGCGCAGAGGGTCCAGTTGGTGCGGATGCGTTCGGAGATTACCCCGCAGACTGGGTGGGTATGGAGTCTACGGGAGCTGGCTTCCTTTTTTTGGGGTGGGAGTATCCACCGTAGTCCGTGCATTAGAAGACTCTATTGAGAGAAACGCGCACGGGAAATGGCTAAAGCATCGCTACCCTATAAACCCTGCTAGAAACGACTGAAGCACAAAGAAAACAGCAACCAGCACACTATACATAATCTTGCGCTGCATCTTAGCCGCCTACTTCCTACGCCGAGCAAGAGAAACAGCAAAATTACTCAGCACAAGAGCTCTATCCCTCTCCAAGTTCTGAGAATGATATGTACGTGGTTTAGTTCCGACAATTATAAGACCACTAAAGCACCATCAACCACCTCCTGCGGAGTCCGATAA
>NZ_JBPPUO010000022.1:0-4587 GCF_053544675.1 Rothia sp. 32237D007AR
GTGGTTCTTCGTTTTTTAGGGGTGTGTAGTTGGTGGTGGTTGGGTTGGGTGGTGCTCCGTCAGGGCTCGGCGGGTGGCTTGGTTGCCTGTGGGGGGGGGTTGCCGCCTAGCACCCTGACGATAGAAATGAGGAACCCAGAACTTTAAGTTCTGGGTTCCTCAGAGTAGTCAGCAGGATCCTATCGAAAATATATTTTTAATAGCACCTAGGTCTGGGTTAGCTCTAAATTCTGTTTCTCCTGGGGTTACGCAAAATGTGTCGTTTGCATATGTGTAATCAATTTGTATCTTGACGTTGTTCCCGTCGTCTGTGCAGTGGTTGTAGATTGCTTTTTCATAATGCCCATCATTTTCTCCCCCACCAATATTTGATGTTCCCACAGGTGAGAAACCACATGGACGTTGAATTTCTTCAGCATAGGAGGGAGTGATAGCTCCGAATCCCATAGTGAAAACAATAAAAGAGGTAGCTAGTATTTTCTTTTTATTCATCTTTAACAACTACCAATCGCATAAGCGTCTGTAACTTTAGCATCGCGGTCAACATACCCTAGGCGGGTCACTCCCGGCTGAACGCAGGCCTCTTTATCTCCATCTGCGGTACTTAGCTTAAGTTTGACGTTATTTCCATCGTCGGTGCAGTGATTGTACATGCCAACTCGACGTTCTCCGTCGAAAGGCCTTACATCGAAGCTAATGCCCTTCACGGCTACCTTGAATTCGATTATTCCCTCGAAGTCTTCCCATGCATGGTAGTATCCGCACACGGCAGCGTTGGCGGGAGTCATAGCGGAAAAAGATCCAGCAACTAGTGCAAAGGATGCACCGATAATTCCTAGCTTCTTCTTTGATAGCATTGTTAGTCCTTTCTTCGCTACCATACAGAATAGCCGGATCTAATATGATTTGCAAGCTTACTTAGGAGAATATCGTAATGAGTAGAAATAAACGAGTAACTCTACTTCTAGTGGTTTTAGCAGTATCAACTTATTTTATTTTTTGGGGGGTTGAGAATGAATTTGTTAGTCAGGAGTTTGCTGTCATAGCCTTACCTGTTATGCTTGCAGTAACAACAGCGATTATAATTTGGAATGCGTCACGTAGGAAATAATTATTTTTTACTTCCCATCCTTGAAGTTGAATTGAAACACTCTGTCACGAGGCTTATTCATAAGCGGATGGGGGGGGATTCCCCTATGAATAAGCCTCTATAGCTAATTTATTTTCATATTCTTGAACATAACGCCCAACAGTGCTCTTAGAAATCTCTAACTTGTTGGCAATAGCTCTAACAGATAACCCTTGTGCACGAAGTTCTGCAACTTGCTCACGCTTGGTATTCGCGCGGGCCAGGTAGTCAGCCCGTGGCTCAGCCATTAAACGCCTAACAGTGCTTTGGCTAATACCTAATTGTTCGGCTAACTCTCGGGCTGTTTTTTTACGACGCACCGGGTTCTCAGCGACCATTGTCAGCCTTTCGTAAGTCTTCGATGAGGGAATTCATTTTTTGTCGGCGCTTTTCCCCAGATTTACTACCTAGTGAAGAGCCCCATCGTTTGCGGTTAGCCTCCGTCTGCTCAGGGGTAATCTTTACCCACACCCACGAAGCAATCGACTTAGCAATCTGAGCAACCTCACCCTCACTCATTGGGCCACGAGAAAACTCATCAGCAATCACCGAAGCATTCTTCATCGAAGCAAAGGCGTACACCGTCTCTGACCACTCGGTGAAGTCCGTGTAGCGTAAACGCGCCCTGTAGGCCCACTGGCGGGTGAGGTTGAACAAGGCGACATTCCTGCCCACCGTGGAGTCCAGAACCGTCTGAGCGTTCCTGTGAGGCGCTGGGAGGGCTCCTACGTCTCCTAGGGCCTTAGCAAGGTCTTTGAGCCCGTAGAGGGCTTCTGAGGCGCCCCAGAGGGGCATGTGGGCGGTGTGGGTGGGGTTTTTGGTGATTCTCCCGCCGTAGCCGATATCCCCGCCGAGAACGTCTGTCAGTCCTTGCTCAACGCGTGCCAGCAGATTCACTGGGGCGCGGTGCCCTGCATCAGTCAGGCAAACAGGGGCTTTGAGGGCGTAGACGATGTGCCCGCTACGGGTGTGGGGGTTCATGGCTACCCAGGAGGGTTGTGGGAGGCCTGCTAGGTCTGCGATGTAGTCGGCGTCTGCTCCGTCGTGGTCGGTGACGATGAGGGACTGCATGGCGAGTGGGTTGGTTTCGATGTAGGCGTGTTCGAGGGCGCGGGCGCGGGTTTGGCGCTTGTAGGAACCGTTTTTGCGGTTGGCGCACAGGGGTTTGGCGGGTAGCCAGTGGTCTGTGAAGACGTTCTCGAAGGTCATGGTTTCTAGTAGAGCATGGTGGGGGTGTCCCAGGTTGGATTTACCCCGGTGTGTCCCAACTAGCTTTTGAACTTAATCAGGTAGTTACCCTCCCTCGGTGCGAAAGCGGCCCTCTTGGTGCTACCCTGTGTACTCGTAAACATTGTTTACCCGAGTACGAGGAACCTGCCATGCCAACTTCCAAACAACCCCGTCACCCCTCTGGTCAAGTTGTCTCAGCCCGCCTAGACCCAGCCACCATTGCCCGCCTAGATGCCTTGGAAGCTACAACAAACCGAAGCCGCGGTAACTACCTGCGCCTGGCTACCCGTGCGCTCCTGGTGGTTATGGAGCAACCTCAGTGGCAGGAGATGCTTGCCCAGCATGGCCCTGCTACTATCGAACGCCGTTTGCAAGAAGTAGCCGAAGGTGCAGCTCATATGCCCGATTCAAGCGCAGCTGAAGCTGAACTAGTTGGCCAGCTTGCCACGATGCTCATTACCTGGGGTGAACGCATTGACCGCTCTTCTGACAACTTGGCCCAGGCCTTGGTAGGAGACCTGGAAAGTACTTTCGAAGAGTACGGTTTTGATGTTGAGGAAGCAGCCGAAGGTGTTGAGCCTTGGTGGGAGAAGCACCGGCGCCCTCGTATTGCAGAAGCAATCTGGCAGGAAAAACTAGCTGAGCAATAGCAGCTCAGAGTCACCACAAGCTATACCCAAACCCACAGGCTAAAGAGCCTCAGCAAGAGCAGAAAAGCCAGGATCACAGCAGATACCAAACATGAGCTAAACCCAGAGGAAACATCACCGAGGGCAAGCGCCACATCATAAGCCAATACCAACGCATCAAGAGCTACCCCAGAGCAACAGCAAGAACCAGGGCATACGCAGAAAAATGCAACACACGTCTGGCATTGAACTGCATGCCCAGGGCAACAGTCCCGGTTGCAGATAACGAGTCAGACAGTCAGGCACGTATGCCAAACTTCGTTTGACCCTCCCTGCCCGTGACAAAAACGCACGCCCAACCCTGCCGGTTTCACCTCAATCGACCCAGAACCCCCGCACAAAAATCTCAGGCCCTTCTGTACTCGTTCCTCGCACCCTTCTGCCTGATTTTGTACACGGCCCGCTGGTCTCATGTGTAAAACCGCGCGCACACAATGTGCGCGGACGACCCCGGCGCAAAGCGCCGATGAACCGTCACACCTCTTGCACCCAGTGACTCAGGAAGTACTATCTCGTTTTCGCCTATCGTCAATATCGACATGACGAAATAAAATAGCCCCCATGACACCACCTCACAGCCCCGCTGAAGAAACCCGCACTTGCCCCTACTGCCACACCGTTTTCTACTACGAAAAAGGCCCCGGCCGCCCACCGATTTACTGCACCGATACCTGCCGCAAATACGCAGCCGCCCACCGCAAATATGCCCAAGACACCAACACCCCAGTACGGCTGATACACGCAAGCCCAGTAGAAATTACCCCCGAACCTGCCCCCGTTATCCGCTACATCAAACCCAACAAAGAGCAGATGAAGGACTATCTGCGCTCTGACCCTGCACGCGTAATTCCTCACCTGTTGAAGGAATTAGGGTTTTGCCTCAATGACCGCAAAATTCCCCGTACCGAACGGGCTGAGATAGCCCACATACTGGGGCGGGTGCTGGTTCAGCTTGCCCAAGCCGAGTACGGGCCGGTCAATGGGGAGAGCGCCAGCGTACCGATAGAAACGGAGATGTCACCGCAGGATTTTGTGCATCTATCGCAGGTTTTGGGTTCTTTTGAGCAGATTGCTGCATGGGTGCAGGCGAATCGGGAGTACACCGAGTATGAGCAGATGGTGGCTGTGGGTCGGCAGGTGCGTAAGGCGCGCAAGGAGATCGCTGGTGAAGTCGAAGGGTTGCGGAAGAGGGTTGCTGAGTTAGAAGAGCAGGTTCAGCAGCAGAAGAGACAGTTAGAGCGTTCTTATGCTGTGGCAGCGCGGTTGGAGGAGCAGTATGTGCACGCGCGGGGGCGGAGTTTGGAGGTTGCTCGTGGTGCGCGTGGTTTGCCTGAGCGGGTGGCTGAGTTGGAGGCTTTGGTGGGTCAGTGGCAGGTGAGGGCTGCTGAGTGGGAGCAGGTGGCCAAGATGGAGCGGGCTAGGTGTGTTGAGGAGGTTGCGCGGGTGAGGGCTGAGGTGTTGGGTGGTGGTTCTTCGTTTTTTAGGGGTGTGTAGTTGGTGGTGGTTGGGTTGGGTGGTGCTCCGTCAGGGCTCGGCGGG
>NZ_JBPPUO010000023.1:0-3578 GCF_053544675.1 Rothia sp. 32237D007AR
GGTTGTATGGGCGGGTGTTTGCGGTGGTGCGGGGGTTGGTGTTTTTGGCTGCGGGTGGGACTTTTGAATAAGCCTCTTAGCCGTCCATTGTTCAGTTACGACTTGACTAATTATTCCACGAGAATAAACCGGATCTGCAATAATTGGGTAGGCGTACTCTCCTGATTTGTGATCGACATGTTGCACTAACTTGTTATCCCTTATGTCAAAGAAAGTAGGAACAGTTTCACCCGCTGCGTCTTTAGCCCAAGGCTCGTCAATCACCGCAGAGATTTCTCCTTTGGAATCCAGGACAACGATGTACTTGTCTACTTTTGAAAATTTCTCGCCTTCAGGCAGAACAAAATTATATTCATATTTAGACGGGGCATTTATATTTTTTATTGCTGTGGAAAACTGAAGATCCCCAGTTTCTTTTAAGGAAGTGTAGGAGTCATAGTTTATTCCTTCAAATCCTGCTACAGAATCAGCGACAACCTGGGCGTCTGATGCACCTTCTTCCGTCGGCATCGTAATCAATGTTCTTGAATTGGAGTCTTCAATCGATACTGGTGAATCTGAGTCCTTAGGGACTTCAATTTTTAATTCCCCTGAGTCGAGAAGAAAAATATTCTCTGAATCCCCCTCTGTGGTTTCACCAGGTAAGTTTCCTTCCAAGGGGTGGTATGTGGCATCTAGTGAAACATTGGAAATCGCTTCTAATGATCCATCTAATTGGGAATCCATGGCAAAGAATGGAGAGTATAAAAGAGGTATCACTAAAGTTGTAACAGAAAGAATCTTTAATTTTTTTTAACATTTTTACCCACTTTTGTCGAAGAGATATCCTAAAACACCTGTCAGTACGATTACCCAGTACAGGATAAACAAGGCAGCTATAGTGAATGCGGCGATTTTAAGCTTGCGAGGCAACCTGAACTCACATCCTTCCTGTGACACGGCTCATACTACATGGGTTTGGGGGTGGTGTCTAGGTTCTTTGAGGGCCGTTCAGAAGCTCTGATATGTACTGGGTCTAGTTCCACATTATGTGTAGCAGGTTCCGGATGATTTTGGTTTGGAACTTTAACGTGACTGTAGTCTTCTACTTACGGTGCCGTTTTGCGTATTCTTTCCGTGCTTCTTCCCACACGAACTCTCTTGTTTCCTCGTAGTTCCCGCGAATTTCTTCTCTGGAGAGCCCCTTCTGCCACGGTTTTGTCATTATGGCGAGAAAAACTACTGCGCACCCGAATAGTGCAAACCAAACGCTTGCAACAAATACACTTCTAAAAAGTATGAACGCAAGAATAAATGCTACACAAGGTGTCACGAGCACTTCATAGAATGCGTAGAGAAATCCACCTGGACTTGCATGCTGAGCTCTGACAACGAGTGGACGTTGCAACAGAGAAACCAGAAGCTCAGAGACAATCACTGTAAGGAATAAGAAAACTAGAGTTTTCTGGAAGTCTGTTCTCAGTTCGGTAAAGAAAAGCGAAGAAAGCCAGTATGTAAAGCCGACCCCGATCGCAGTCAGCCCCCCGGTCATTAGATGGCCAATGTATGTATCTGACAGGCTTACATACTCTCTGTTGTTCTCATTGAAAATGTTTGTCTCTGGCATTTAAGTGGCTTTCTCTTAAAATACTGCTGGGCGGTAGGGGAAAGTATCCTCCATCACCCAGCTTCGTCTTCCTTTAGTTGAAGCAGTTGTTGACGACACCACCGATACCTAGCAGTTCGCCTAGGACCGTGGCTGCTTCTCCGCCAATCTCTCGGATTGCAGCCCCGCTACGGATAGCTGTCCAAATTCCGCGGAAACCACCCCAGATAGCTCGTGCTCTCCGAATCCAGCCAATAATTTTGGAAACTGGAATACCAGTAGAAGCGACAAACCCTGCAAGGGAAGCAACACAAGAACCGACGTTGAACTGAGGACGCGCAACCCCCCAAATCAGCAGATAATGGTAGAAGGAACTACAACAGTAGTATTTCCAAGGTATCGCCCAATCTCTTGCTCATAATTTGGGTAGGTTTTCGGGTCAGCGTTCTTAAGAGCGGCAGGAAGTGAATCTAGTTTCTTGAGAATCAAATCTAGCTACTGGTCTTCAGTCATAAGTGCCTGAGACTTGGAAGTCAACGCAGTTGCAGGTGTAGTTGCACCGAATGCAAGCAGCGTCCCAGCTGCGCCAATTCCGAGAAGAGCTCTACGTCGGTCAATCATTTCTTGTCTCCATTTCTAGGCGAAACACTTGTATATGAGATTTACAACACATCATACGGGTGTTGCTCATGTTTGACAAGAGAAAAATAAAGAAGATTTTTAACGCGCAGATTTTCCTGTGACTAGGGCAGGCTTTGAACGATAAAGAACCAGCCCTTTAGAGCCCTGGTTCTTACCCTGCCCTGCGCCTTCTTCAAGGACTTTCGCGCCGGGGTAGTGTTCCAGCGCCTTTTCTAGCGCAGGACGAAACTGCTTCTTAAATTCTTGGAGGTCTTGAGCCTGTGACCCGAACTGCGCCGCCAGCTGCTCCCAGCTCACGTAAAGCGGTTGGGGCAGGCGAGGTAAGCGGCTAACAAGCCAAAGATAAATATCCATCGCCATCGGTGACTTGGACTCTGCAAGCAGGTCACGCCACGCAGCGGTATTGATGGGGACAGCGTTATTTTGCACGACTTCTCAAAGAAGTCGTCCGAGAGCAGCAGGTAGGACTCGTGTTCTTTAATGTCGGCATTGGCGTCGAAGACGATTTCACGACCGCGACCGACCATCAAGTCATATTCGGTGATTTTAGTTTTGCGCAATTTACGGTGTAGCCACCTGCGAAATCATTGGGTTGTTTCTTACCTCATATAACTTTATGGAAGAAGACCAGGCAGCTGATTAAGGGCCTCTAGACCAGAACGAGCAATGTCTTGAGCTTCTGCCGTTACCCCTTGATGCAGACCGAGCGCTGCAGCGGCAAGAATCCCTTTCAACCGTTCAATACCTACTGACAAGATAGATACATCTGGATTTGGTTGAGCTGTTTCTTGAAGGGTCTGCTCTGCAATCGTCTTGAATTTTTGCTTTTCTTCTTCAGCGATAGGTGATGTATCGATATCTGTGAGAACTTGTTCAAGTCCCTGCGCGAACTCCTCAAATCCAGTAGCAACATTCTCTTGATGTTCGCTAGTTTGAGTAATATTTTGAGAACCCCACGCAATCTGCGTTCGATTACCGTAGTTGGTAACAACTGGAGCATGGTAGTTGTTAACGATAGTCGGAGCAGAGTCAGGCTTCTGACTTTTGTCTTGTCCTGATACTTCTAAATACCCTTGAATAGGGATGGAGACTGGGTTCTTGTCGAATTCACACTGGAGATTACGCGTGAGTTTCTCAACCGCAGATTTATTGATCTTAAAGTTAGCTGGCACTTTTATATCATCTTTCTACAGATAGCTCGCTTATTAGAAACCATTTGATTCAAGAACCCCAGCAAAATCTGATATCCCAACCTTGCGTAATCCCTGGAGGTAATGAGGCTTATTCAAAAGTCCCACCCGCAGCCAAAAACACCAACCCCCGCACCACCGCAAACACCCGCCCATACAAC
>NZ_JBPPUO010000024.1:0-3245 GCF_053544675.1 Rothia sp. 32237D007AR
TATTTGAAGAAATCTCAATTCAATGTTTGGATTGTGTTCTTTTGATACTTTTGATTTTGTACTTAGTTAGTCAAGGTTAATATCTTTGATTTTATCTGTGTGTAAGTTATTAAGGGCACACGGTGGATGCCTTGGCACTAGAAGCCGATGAAGGACGTGTGAATCTGCGAAAAGCCTGGGGGAGCCGATAACAGGGCGTTGATCCCAGGGTGTCCGAATGGGGAAACCCAGCAAGCCATCATGGTTTGTTACCACCAGTTGAATGTATAGGCTGGTTGGAGGGAACGAGGGGAAGTGAAACATCTCAGTACCCTCAGGAAGAGAAAATAACAAATGATTCTGTGAGTAGTGGCGAGCGAAAGCGGAAGAGACTAAACCTGTGGTGTGTGATACCGGTTGAGGGTTGCATCATGGGGGTTGTGGGAGTACGCATGGCAGTTTCAACCAGCTGCCAACGTGATGTTCTAGCATGTAGGTGAACGCCTTGGGATGGGCGACCGGAGAGGGTGAGAGTCCTGTAATCGTCATGTGTTAGACCGCGTGTGTGCCACCCGAGTAGCACGGGGCTCGTGGAATCTCGTGTGAATCTGCCAGGACCACCTGGTAAGTCTAAATACTTTCTAGTGACCGATAGTGAATCAGTACCGTGAGGGAATGGTGAAAAGTACCCCGGGAGGGGAGTGAAATAGTACCTGAAACCGTGTGCTTACAAGCCGTTGGAGCCTTGTGGGGTGACAGCGTGCCTTTTGAAGAATGAGCCTGCGAGTTAGTGTTCTGTCGCGAGGTTAACCCGTGTGGGGAAGCCGTAGCGAAAGCGAGTCTGAAGAGGGCGAGTTGAGTGGCAGGATCTAGACCCGAAGCGGAGTGATCTATCCATGGCCAGGTTGAAGCGACGGTAAGACGTCGTGGAGGACCGAACCCACTTCAGTTGAAAATGGAGGGGATGAGCTGTGGATAGGGGTGAAAGGCCAATCAAACTCTGTGATAGCTGGTTCTCCCCGAAATGCATTTAGGTGCAGCGTTACGTGTTTCTTGCCGGAGGTAGAGCTACTGGATGGCCGATGGGCCCCACAGGGTTACTGACGTCAGCTAAACTCCGAATGCCGGTAAGTGAGAGCGTAGCAGTGAGACAGTGGGGGATAAGCTTCATTGTCGAGAGGGAAACAGCCCAGACCATCAACTAAGGTCCCTAAGCGTGTACTAAGTGGGAAAGGATGTGGAGTTGCTTAGACAACCAGGAGGTTGGCTTAGAAGCAGCCACCCTTGAAAGAGTGCGTAATAGCTCACTGGTCAAGTGATTCTGCGCCGATAATGTAGCGGGGCTCAAGTACACCACCGAAGTTATGGCAATCAGTTTTTATGACTGGTTGGGTAGGGGAGCGTCGTGTATCCAGTGAAGCTGCGGTGTAAACCAGTGGTGGAGGGTATGCGAGTGAGAATGCAGGCATGAGTAGCGAATCACGGGTGAGAAACCCGTGCGCCGGATGATCAAGGGTTCCAGGGTCAAGCTAATCTGCCCTGGGTTAGTCGGGGCCTAAGGCGAGGCCGACAGGCGTAGTCGATGGATAACGGGTTGATATTCCCGTACCGGTGAAAAACCGCCCATACTGATATTTTGATGCTAACTGTGAGAAGCTGTTTGTAACCCTGCCACTTGTGGTGGGGAGCTTGTGGTGGACTGCAGGACCCGATTTTTGGAGGTAAACGTATTAACAGGTGTGACGCAGGAAGGTAGCTAAGCCACGCGATGGTTGTCGTGGTCTAAGCGTGTAGGGTATCCGGTTGTTAAATGCGCCGGTGTTGGCCTGAGACGTGATGGGACCCCGTTTGTGGGGGATTTGGTGATCCTATGCTGCCGAGAAAAGCATCGACGTGAGGTTTTAGCCGCCCGTACCCGAAACCGACACAGGTGATCAGGTAGAGAATACTAAGGCGATCGAGAGAATCATGGTTAAGGAACTCGGCAAAATGTCCCCGTAACTTCGGGAGAAGGGGAGCCTTGAGCGTGAGCGGTCCGTGCGGCCGTGAGCGTGTATGGGTCGCAGAGAATTGGGGGAAGCGACTGTTTATCAAAAACACAGGTCCGTGCGAAGTCGTAAGACGATGTATACGGACTGACTCCTGCCCGGTGCTGGAAGGTTAAGAGGATTGGTTAGCCCGCTTTTTGTGGGCGAAGCTGAGAATTTAAGCCCCAGTAAACGGCGGTGGTAACTATAACCATCCTAAGGTAGCGAAATTCCTTGTCGGGTAAGTTCCGACCTGCACGAATGGAGTAACGACTTCCCTACTGTCTCAACCATGAACTCGGCGAAATTGCAGTACGAGTAAAGATGCTCGTTTCGCGCAGCAGGACGGAAAGACCCCGTGACCTTTACTATAGTTTGGTATTGGTGTTCGGTGCGGCTTGTGTAGGATAGGTGGGAGACTGTGAAGCTGGCACGCTAGTGTTAGTGGAGTCGTTGTTGAAATACCACTCTGGTCGCTCTGGATGTCTAACTTCGGCCCGTGATCCGGGTCAGGGACAGTGCCTGATGGGTAGTTTAACTGGGGCGGTTGCCTCCCAAAAAGTAACGGAGGCGCCCAAAGGTTCCCTCAGCCTGGTTGGCAATCAGGTGTTGAGTGTAAGTGCACAAGGGAGCTTGACTGTGAGACTGGCAGGTCGAGCAGGGACGAAAGTCGGGACTAGTGATCCGGCGGTACGTTGTGGAACGGCCGTCGCTCAACGGATAAAAGGTACCTCGGGGATAACAGGCTGATCTTGCCCAAGAGTCCATATCGACGGCATGGTTTGGCACCTCGATGTCGGCTCGTCGCATCCTGGGGCTGGAGTTGGTCCCAAGGGTTGGGCTGTTCGCCCATTAAAGCGGTACGCGAGCTGGGTTCAGAACGTCGTGAGACAGTTCGGTCCCTATCCGCTGCGCGCGTTGGAAATTTGAGAAAGGCTGTCCTTAGTACGAGAGGACCGGGACGGACGAACCTCTGGTATGTCAGTTGTACCGCCAGGTGCATGGCTGATTGGCTACGTTCGGGAGGGATAACCGCTGAAAGCATCTAAGCGGGAAGCCTGTTTCGAGATGAGATTTCCTGGTGGCCTTTGGGTCACGTGAGGATCCCTATAGATGATGGGGTTGATAGGCCAGGTATGGACGCGGGGAATGCCCGTGGAGTTGACTGGTACTAATAGTCCGAAGGCTTACACTTTTTTCTGGGTATGTTTGTTGTTTGCGTCCACTGTATGGTTTTGA
>NZ_JBPPUO010000025.1:0-2429 GCF_053544675.1 Rothia sp. 32237D007AR
GGTTGTATGGGCGGGTGTTTGCGGTGGTGCGGGGGTTGGTGTTTTTGGCTGCGGGTGGGACTTTTGAATAAGCCTCCAAGTCTAAATTATCAGTCAAATGAACAATAGAAGAAGCCAAGTTTCCATTTTTCAGTCCTTCATAAAAATTAACACGTGGCAATTCTACCTTAAATGTTTTTGCTAAGTCTTTTGTCAATGTTGCTTGTAAGTCCTTATCGATCATTAAAACTTTTAAATTAAATTTGTCTGTCAAGTAAGCAAACATAGTCGATAATTTTGACTTTCCAACACCACCTTTAAAATAATTGTTTAAGATAACAATCGCTTCATTTTTACTGTTTAAAATACGTCTTAATTCTTCAAGTATTTTGAGTTCTTCCTTCTCCATAACTACGCCCCATTCTTTTTTTGTATAGTAATATTGTATCATTAGGAATCACAAATCACAAGTGATTTGTGATTAATCACTTGTGATTTGTGATAAGTGATTTGTGATTAATATATAAAAGCCCTCTTTAAAGGGCTTTTATGTTTATTTTGAAAAAGAGATAAAATCAATATATCCCTTTTCCCCAATTTTTACAACGGCATTGTAGGGCTTTTTCTCTTTGTTTTTGATTCCTTTTACCAGGTTTTCTTTTCCCTCCAGTAATTCTTTTACATTCGTTTTGGTTAGTTTTTTCTTTCTAAAATGTTCAGCTAAAGTAAACTTACATTCAGGATAATTTGAACAACCATAAAACGATTTTTTTAATACAATATTGTTGCCACACTTAGGACATTTTCCTACAAGGGGTCCCGAGCGCTTAGTGGGAATTTGTACCCCTTATCGATACAAATTCCCCGTAGGCGCTAGGGACCTCTTTAGCTTCTTGGAAGCTGTCAGTAGTATATCTAATAATTTATCTCCATTCCCTTTAGTAACGTGTAACTTTCCAAATTTAAAAAAGCGACTCATAGAATTATTTCCTCCCGTTAAATAATAGATAACTATTAAAAATAGACAATACTTGCTCATAAGTAACGGTACTTAAATCGTTTACTTTGGCGTATTTCATTGCTTGATGAAACTGATTTTTAGTAAACAGTTGACGATATTCTCGATTGACCCATTTTGAAACAAAGTACGTATATAGTTTCCAATATTTATCTGGAACATCTGTGGTATGGCGGGTAAGTTTTATTAAGGCACTGTTTACTTTTGGTTTAGGATGAAAGCATTCAGCTGGCAGCTTAAGCAATTGCTTAATCGAGACTTGAGTGTGCAAGAGCAACCCTAGTGTTCGGTGAATATCCAAGGTACGCTTGTAGAATCCTTCTTCAACAATCAGATAGATGTCAGACGCACGGCTTTCAAAAACCACTTTTTTAATAATTTGTGTGCTTAAATGGTAAGGAATACTCCCAACAATTTTATACCTCTGTTTGTTAGGGAATTGAAACTGTAGAATATCTTGGTGAATTAAAGTGACACGAGTATTCAGTTTTAATTTTTCTGACGATAAGTTGAATAGATGACTGTCTAATTCAATAGACGTTACCTGTTTACTTATTTTAGCCAGTTTCGTCGTTAAATGCCCTTTACCTGTTCCAATTTCGTAAACGGTATCGGTTTCTTTTAAATTCAATTGTTTTATTATTTGGTTGAGTACTTTTTCACTCGTTAAAAAGTTTTGAGAATATTTTATATTTTTGTTCATGTTATCACTCCTGAAGTGATTACATCTATAAACAAATACAGAAGTTAAACGATTTGTTTGTAATTTTAGTTATCTGTTTAAAAAGTCATAAGATTAGTCACTGGTAGGAATTAATCTAACGTATTTATTTATCTGCGTAATCACTGTTTTTAGTCTGTTTCAAAACAGTAGATGTTTTATCTACATAACGCATTTGATAACGCATTTGGAATACCAACATGACGAATCCCTCCTTCTTAATTACAAATTTTTAGCATCTAATTTAACTTCAATTCCTATTATACAAAATTTTAAGATACTGCACTATCAACACACTCTTAAGTTTGCTTCTAAGTCTTATTTCCATAACTTCTTTTACGTTTCCGCCATTCTTTGCTGTTTCGATTTTTATGATATGGTGCAAGTCAGCACGAACACGAACCGTCTTATCCCCCATTATATCTTTTTTTGCGCTGATTGGCGTATCATTTCGTTTTGCTTTCTGTGCGCCTAAATTTCCCACGATCTCTCACTTCTTTCTATTTATTTTATCATCACCTATCACAAATCACAAGTGATTTGTGATTAATCACTTGTGATTTGTGATTCTATTCTTTTTCATTTTCTAATTGAATGATTCGCTCAATCATTTCAAAAAATACGTTCTCATACATAGAGGCTTATTCAAAAGTCCCACCCGCAGCCAAAAACACCAACCCCCGCACCACCGCAAACACCCGCCCATACAAC
>NZ_JBPPUO010000026.1:0-2174 GCF_053544675.1 Rothia sp. 32237D007AR
ATAGACTAAATGAGTTGCCCAAACGGGTAACACACAAACATGAGAATGACCGATACGAAACACCGGCCAGTGAAACACTAGCTAGGGTTGAGAATGCGGTTTGTTGCTTGAAAACTCAATAGCGTACCAATGTTATAAATAACATTCTTATCGTCCATCATCACAATACCACACCACACGGTGCAAGGAACGTGAGATGGTCTTGAACTGATACCAAATATTTATAGAACACGTAAGAAACCACCGGTTTCTTACTGAATTTGATAATCAATTGGTTTCAGATTCGTCAGCTCGAACCACACCACCCCGTGGTGAATGGTTCGCTAACAATCAGAGACTAGGATCATCAACTACTTCATTTTTTCAACGGAGAGTTTGATTCTGGCTCAGGACGAACGCTGGCGGCGTGCTTAACACATGCAAGTCGAACGATGAAGCCCAGCTTGCTGGGTGGATTAGTGGCGAACGGGTGAGTAATACGTGAGTAACCTGCCTTTAACTCTGGGATAAGCCTTGGAAACGGGGTCTAATACCGGATACGACCAGTTCCCGCATGGGATGCTGGTGGAAAGGGATATGTACTGGTTTTAGATGGGCTCACGGCCTATCAGCTTGTTGGTGAGGTAACGGCTCACCAAGGCGACGACGGGTAGCCGGCCTGAGAGGGTGACCGGCCACACTGGGACTGAGACACGGCCCAGACTCCTACGGGAGGCAGCAGTGGGGAATATTGCACAATGGGCGCAAGCCTGATGCAGCGACGCCGCGTGAGGGATGACGGCCTTCGGGTTGTAAACCTCTTTCAGCAGGGAAGAAGCGAAAGTGACGGTACCTGCAGAAGAAGCGCCGGCTAACTACGTGCCAGCAGCCGCGGTAATACGTAGGGCGCGAGCGTTGTCCGGAATTATTGGGCGTAAAGAGCTTGTAGGCGGTTTGTCGCGTCTGCTGTGAAAGCCCGGGGCTTAACCCCGGGTTTGCAGTGGGTACGGGCTAACTAGAGTGCAGTAGGGGAGACTGGAATTCCTGGTGTAGCGGTGAAATGCGCAGATATCAGGAGGAACACCAATGGCGAAGGCAGGTCTCTGGGCTGTAACTGACGCTGAGAAGCGAAAGCATGGGGAGCAAACAGGATTAGATACCCTGGTAGTCCATGCCGTAAACGTTGGGCACTAGGTGTGGGGGACATTCCACGTTTTCCGCGCCGTAGCTAACGCATTAAGTGCCCCGCCTGGGGAGTACGGCCGCAAGGCTAAAACTCAAAGAAATTGACGGGGGCCCGCACAAGCGGCGGAGCATGCGGATTAATTCGATGCAACGCGAAGAACCTTACCAAGGCTTGACATATACTGGATCGCTCTAGAGATAGAGTTTCCCTTCGGGGCTGGTATACAGGTGGTGCATGGTTGTCGTCAGCTCGTGTCGTGAGATGTTGGGTTAAGTCCCGCAACGAGCGCAACCCTCGTTCTATGTTGCCAGCACGTAATGGTGGGGACTCATAGGAGACTGCCGGGGTCAACTCGGAGGAAGGTGGGGATGACGTCAAATCATCATGCCCCTTATGTCTTGGGCTTCACGCATGCTACAATGGCCGGTACAAAGGGTTGCGATACTGTGAGGTTGAGCTAATCCCAAAAAGCCGGTCTCAGTTCGGATTGGGGTCTGCAACTCGACCCCATGAAGTCGGAGTCGCTAGTAATCGCAGATCAGCAACGCTGCGGTGAATACGTTCCCGGGCCTTGTACACACCGCCCGTCAAGTCACGAAAGTTGGTAACACCCGAAGCCGATGGCCTAACCCCTTGTGGGAGGGAGTCGTCGAAGGTGGGATTGGCGATTGGGACTAAGTCGTAACAAGGTAGCCGTACCGGAAGGTGCGGCTGGATCACCTCCTTTCTAAGGAGCTTCAACATTTTTGGTTGAGCCATGCTTGGCGCGAGTGTCGCTAAGGTGGTTTGCTCATGGGTGGAATGTTAGTTCAGGTGCCTGCTTGAGGGTGGGTGCTGATGAGAGTGTGTAATGCTGGTGCGCTTTTGGGTTTTGAGGTAATAAGCCAGTGTGGTTTGTTGCTCTCAGGTTCCCGGCACGGAAGTTGTGGTCAGGTTTTTTGTCTGGTTGCCTTGCGTGGTATCGGGTTGTTGTTTGAGAACTGTATAGTGGACGCGAGCATCTTCGAAT
>NZ_JBPPUO010000027.1:0-1681 GCF_053544675.1 Rothia sp. 32237D007AR
CCCCATTATGAATGAGCCTCATAGTTATATATAGCCCACATCGCGTAGTGATAGTACTCCCTGCAAACAATAGAAAATAATGGATTCCACAAATAAAAATTTGCCTCATAAGACTATAGCCCGTTTCGAAAATGTCTCGAAGAACTACGGAAGTACAGTTGCTCTTTCTAACATCTCGTTTGATCTAAATCCTGGTGAAGTTGTGGGGCTTTTAGGAGCAAACTGAGCAGGAAAAACCACGTTGATGCGCATACTGCTAGGTCTCGTTAGACCGTCTAATGGTCATGTACGCGTCCTGGATGAGCTACCAGGGTCTCAACGAAGCCTTCAAAAGATTGGCGCAACCATTGAATCTCCTGCTTTCATGCCTGGTATGACTGGGCGTGACTGTCTCACTATGGCGGCTTTAGCAAAATCTATCAATCCGAACTTTGTAAATTTCAATCTCAAACGAGTCGGTCTGGCCTCTGCAGCCGATCGCAAGTTCAAAACTTACTCGATGGGAATGAAGCAACGTTTAGCAGTTGCCCAAGCATTATTGGGGGATCCAGAGTTGCTGATTATCGATGAACCCATGAACGGTCTCGACCCACAGGGCGTCAAAGAAATGCGTGACCTCATAGATAACATAGTTAGCGAGGACCGTACTGTTTTAATTTCTTCGCATCAGCTCAATGAAATTCAACTCATGTGTTCGCGTATCATCGTCCTTAACGAAGGTCGGAAAATAGCAGATGAAACCCTTGACAAACATTCCACTAACCTTGAGCAGTATTTTTTTGATTTGATCGCTCGTGATTTGGAGAAAAATCAATGACTGAAGCAATGCGTTCTGAACTTTTTTTGATGCGTAAACGTCCCCTGGGTTACATTATCGGGGCGTTATGGACGCTGATGGTTTTATTCTTCGCCTATGGTATTCCGTATATCGTTGCAAAGACCTTGCCTAACCCTGACGATGCGTCAGCAGTGATGGAGGTTATCTCTCTTCCAAAATTTCCTGCCACGTCAGTAGGTAGCTATCCTATGTTTGGTGGTGCAATCTTCCTGATTCTTGGAGCTTGCATTACAGGTAGCGAATTTGGATGGGGGACATGGAAAATCAGGTTTACACAGGGACCTAATCGTACAGAAATTATCATGGCAAAATTTATGGTCGGTGCAATAACCGCAGCAGTAATTGTCACTATTGCCCATATATTTGCCTTAATTACAAGTTTTATTATGTCTCACATAGGACAAGTAGATGAATCTTGGCCAAGCCTGACGCTTTTACTTGCCTCATGGGGAGCTGCAATTGCAATTGGAATTACTTCATGTTGGATTGGTATGATGCTAGCAATCTTGACGAAGAACCTTGCATTGGCATTGTCGGTTGGATTGCTATGGACATTAGCCTTTGAGAATATCATCGCAGGGCTATCACTCATGTGGCCGTCGCTCTCTTTTATCCAGAAAATTCTCCTCGGGCCTGCAGGCGGATCACTGGCGCATACACTGGGTGCCACTCCCATGATGCAAGGCGGAACTCCAGGGGTGGTTGATACCCATTCCGCCCCTATTGCTTTGTCAATTCTAGCTATCTATTCCCTTATATCGCTTTTCATTAGTATCGTAATTATGCGCAGACGCGATATCAATTAACTACACACATCAGTCTTGAGGCTCATTCATAAGGGGT
>NZ_JBPPUO010000028.1:0-779 GCF_053544675.1 Rothia sp. 32237D007AR
CTCATATTTTTGCCGCGGGTGGGGCCGTTGTCTAGTTGGTGGGTGTGGGGTGCGTGTCTACTTTTGAATAAGCCTCTTGATCCCTGGCACGTTTGATTTGATGTTACTGCCAAAATTAACTCGCTCATGGACTTTTGAAAATGAAAGTAGATTGCTTGCTACTCTTTTAGCACCTTTAAAAAGTGACTATGATCTTATTATTATTGATACTGTACCAACGCCAAGCGTTTATACAAATAATGCAATCGTGGCGAGTGATTACGTTATGATCCCTTTACAAGCAGAAGAAGAAAGTACAAACAACATTCAAAACTATATTTCCTATTTGATTGATTTGCAAGAACAGTTTAACCCTGGACTAGATATGATTGGTTTTGTTCCTTATTTAGTTGATACGGACAGCGCAACGATAAAATCAAACCTGGAAGAACTGTACAAAGAACATAAAGAGGATAATTTGGTTTTCCGAAATATTATCAAGCGAAGTAATAAAGTAAGTACTTGGTCTAAAAATGGCATTACAGAACACAAAGGCTATGACAAAAAAGTTTTGTCTATGAGGCTTATTCAAAAGTCTCCCCAGCCGCAAAAAACACCAACCCCCGCACCACCGAAAACACCCGCAGGTAAGACCCCAACGGCCGCCTGAACCCAGTATGCAAAACACGCCAAGCCTTAACATTGGCAATGACTCGCTCAACGACCGGTTTCGGTACAGCAATAACGAGTAACCAACACGCCCGAACAATACGTACCGAAAACCTGCACCAAAAAGGTGC
>NZ_JBPPUO010000029.1:0-620 GCF_053544675.1 Rothia sp. 32237D007AR
ACCTCCGAACGCATCCGCACCAACTGCCCCCGTTGAGCAACCGATAACTTCAAAGGCCGCCCGGGACCCGCGCCATTACCTCCATTCTTAGCCTTCATTGCAGCAAGTCCTGCCCGGGTGCGTTCAGAGATTAGGTTGGATTCCATCTCGGCTAGTGAGGCGATGATATGGAACATCATTTTTCCTACCGGAGTGGAGGTGTCTATTCCTTCGGTGAGGGAGGAGAAGAAGACTCCTTTGTTTTCGAGTGTTTCGAGGAGTTCTGAGAGTCCTTTGACGTTCCGGCCCAGACGGTCAAGTTTCCAGACGATGAGGGTGTCTCCTGGGCGTAGTGCTTTGAGGCAGGCTTCGAGTTGTGGTCTGGCCATGGTGCGGCCGGTGACTCCGTGGTCTGCGTAGGTTTGGTAGCAGCCTGCTTGGGTGAGGGCTTGTGTTTGTAGGTCGAGGGATTGGTCTGGGGTGGAGACTCGGGCGTAGCCGATTTTGGTGGTTGGGTTCATGGTTTGAGGGTATCGAAAAGGTGCCCTAGTGTGTGGGGCTAGGGCACCTTTTTGGTGCAGGTTTTCGGTACGTATTGTTCGGGCGTGTTGGTTACTCGTTATTGCTGTACCGAAACCGGT
>NZ_JBPPUO010000030.1:0-570 GCF_053544675.1 Rothia sp. 32237D007AR
ACCGGGTCTGTGATAGCCAGCAACTTTCCATCCAAGGTGCAAATGACTTGGTGGTTGAATCCGGCTCGTTTGTGCTTTCCAGAGAAATTTGTTTTACCAAGTGAACGCCAATTCCACGTGGGTATCAGAGTCCCGTCAACTACTAAGGACCCGGGTGCTTTGAGGCTTTCTTTCAAAGGCTGAGTCAGCGGAGTGAGAATCTTCTCCAGGGCCTTTTCGATGGTGTTGATAGCTCGTGAGACTGTCGATTGAGAGACAGCAAAAAGTTCTGCGAGGAGTTCTTCGGTGAGGTTGTGGCGGTGGTAGAGCAGGGTGATTTTGAGGGCTTGGGTGAGGGTTAGCGCTGGTGGTCTTCCGCCTGGTTTTGACCAGGTGAGGTGATGGGTGAGGGCTGTGTGTAGTGTGGCGAATTGCGTGGCTGTGAGGCCGGTTGTACGCTGGTGTAGCAACGGTCTTGTCCGGTATGGCTTGAGGTTATTTGTAGAGATTTAACGCTCATATTTTTGCCGCGGGTGGGGCCGTTGTCTAGTTGGTGGGTGTGGGGTGCGTGTCTACTTTTGAATAAGCCTC
>NZ_JBPPUO010000031.1:0-553 GCF_053544675.1 Rothia sp. 32237D007AR
GGACGCCTGAAGCCTGTGTACAGAACCCGCCAGGTGCAACACCAGCGCGATGACCCGCACCACCACCGACCCTAGCCGATTGAGCATCCGATTATTTCGTTTCTGCTCCTTAGTTAGCTTCACCCCAGGCATGCTCCTTGTCGGTGTGGCCAGCCCCTAAACCTACCTAGCCCTTATCAGCCAAATGTCGAAGAATCAAGAAACTGATCTAGCCCGTGGGCTCTGAAGGCATAAGCATCATCTCATGTCCGCGAGATGGTTGGCTGTGAAGATGCCGAAGAGGTGGGTGAGAGTCTCTTGGGTGAGGTTCTGTCGGTAGCTGATCAGCGTGATGTTTAGGGCCTGGGTCAGGGTGGGCCTGCGGGGTTTTTGGTCTGGTTTGGTTCAGGTGAGGGCTGTGATGGGTGTGGCGGATTGTGTGGTGGTAAGCCCGGTTGTAGGCTGGTGTGGTAACGGTCTTTCCTGGTGTGGTTTGAGAATATTTCTGGCGATGTATCCTCAAGAGTGCCTGTCGGGTGGGGCCGTTGTCTAGTTGGTGGGGGTTGGGGTGTGG